>NZ_JBTHHL010000001.1:0-232388 GCF_054353895.1 Mycoplasma sp. 394
TGAATATTTATACATCATATCTCCCAAAAGCTCTTGTTCTCAAGCGTGAGTAAATTCTTTGAATCGTAAAGAAGGAACAAGAATGTTCTTTGACATTATTTGTTCCCTAGAATTTTAATTAATTCTGAAATACCTTGCATATCTGATTCTTCACCTTTAAGATCAGAAAGAAGTTCAATAAGTTCATTTTCTTTTTGAGCAATTTGGTTATTAATATCACTTAAAGTATCAAAATATTTATCTGAAAGTGTTTCTAGTTTAGAAATTAAGTTATTGATAATTACATTATGTTTTTCAAAAATGATGTCTTCAAAATTATTATTTCATTGTATTTTAATAAGTTCTAAAAATTGTTCTTCACTAATATTTTGTAGGAAGTTAGCAACTGCAGAGAAAAGTTGTTGTTGTCGTTCTTTAAGTTGTTTATTTATTGAAACTTTTTGGTTATTTAAATCATCTGCTTTAAATAATTTATATTCAAATGATTCTTCATCTTGATTTTTATCTGCTTTTTTAAGGTATTTAGAAATTTCTGGGAATTTAAAATCACCAGTTTTACCAAATAATGAATCGTTTTTATCTTCTTCATCAATAGTTTCTAAAATTGAAGAAATTTGTGAATCTAAATTAGAAATTTCTTCATTTAGATCTTTTATTTTGTTATTTAAGTCGACAAAATAATTTTCACTAATAACATCGATATTAATCAAATGACTTTCTAATTTTGAAATCTTTTCATTCTTAGTTGTTTCAATCTCAGTAGTTTCTTCAATTAAGACTTTAAAATCAGCATCAACATATTCATTGATTATATCAATAGTAGGTTTGATATTTTTATGTACATAATCTAGTAAGATTTGGAATAATTCATATTTGTCTAATAATGGAATATCATTAAGTTTTTCAAATACATAATTTGAAATAGCATAATCTAAATCAATATCTTTGATTTTTTTGATGTTATCTACTGATGTAGCAAATGAATTTGTAAGATCTTTAAAATCAGTAACAATTTGCTTAAAGTGTGCTTGGTAATTTTTAACATCTAAATTATCTTTGGTGGCTTCAGAAATCTTTTCCTTAGGTATTAAGTTATAATATGCATCATTTACTTTGGTAGTTAATTGATTAAAGAGAGAATCAAAAGTATTTCAATAATCATTTAGTTGTTTTAATTCTGTTAATGGAATTCCACCAAACATTGAAGCATATAAATCGTAGGTATCTTCTTTTTCAAAGTTATCTATATATCTTGAGATATTTAAATTAAAGTCATTATCCTTGATTTCTTGTAAAGAAACAACCCTTGAAAAGTTAGCAATATCTGTTTTGGCTTTATATGCATCGGTAATCTTTTTAATATGTGAGCTTTCAAGTTTGTTATTTTTACCATCTTTGATAAATAATTTGGATGCATCGATGAATTGGATGTTTGAATCTGATTTGTTTTTCTTTAAAATCATTATGATGGTAGCAATACCGGTTCCAAAAAAGATGTTAGCAGGTAACCCTATAATAGTTTCAATTTTTTGATTTTCAATTAATTTTCTGCGGATTTCTTTTTCACTACCCCCTCTAAATAATACTCCATGAGGTAATACGATAGCCATAACCCCATTGGAAGCAAGGTGATAAAGTTCGTGTAATAAGAAGGCATAATCTGCTTTAGATTTAGGTGCTAAACCGTATTCATTATAACGAGGATCGTTTTCTTTTCCTTCTGGGCGCCAGTGTTGTGAGTAAGGCGGATTTGATACAACTGCATCTACAGAAATAATATTCCCACCATTTTCAATAATAGGTCAATCTTCTTCGAGTGTATCACCGTTACGAACATTAATATCAGCTGAATTAATGTTCTTCATTATTAAATTCATCCGAGTTAGGTTAAAAGTCGCTTTGGTAATTTCCTGAGCATAATATGTTACAGAATTTTCATCTTTACCATACTTTTTAAATGCTTCTCCGATGTTTAAAAGCAGCGAACCAGATCCAGATGTAGGATCATATATACTAATTCTGTCGCGATCTTTAAAGTTATATGAAATTATATCTGACATTAAAATTGAAACTTCATGTGGTGTATAAAACTCCCCCCCCTTCTTTCCGGCAGTTGAAGCGAATTTACCGATTAAAAACTCATATACATAACCTAAAACATCATAGTTTTGTTTTGTTACCGGGATTTCATTCATTTGTTCCATTAACTTTTTAGCATTTTTGGTTTGTTCTTGTTTGTTACTTCCAAGATTATTTAAATCCTCAGGTGTTGTAATGATAATATCTCTAAATAGATTTTGATATTTATAATCTTGATAAATATTTTTGTTAAATCTATTGAAAGCATCTTCCATATTATTGATGCTAAAGTCGATTTGTTGACCATATTTATTTGTGGTTCATACTTGATATAAGTCGTTATAAAAAATAAAGTAACCTAAATATCTTTTAATTTCATCAATTTGTGTTTCGATTTCATCAGTTTCCTTTTTAGGTAATCCTAATAAGTTATAATTTGACTGTAATTTTGAGATTTCTTCAATTGATAAACCCAAATCATTTAACATATAATCAATTTGTTTTTGTGAAAGGAAACTGTAAAATAAAAATGATAAGATAAAGTCCTTGTATTTATATGCTTCAAGGTTTTTTCTTAATTCATTTGCTGCATTTCATATTTTATTTGCTAGTTCTTGTTTGCTTAAAGTTTTAAAATATTTATTTGACATTTTGCTCCTTAATTTCTGATATTAATATAATTATATAGAATAATGACTAAAGACCTTATTATTTCTGGGTTTTTTTAATCATTTTATAGTTTATTTGACTTTGGGCAAATTATGCAGTTTAATCAGTTGATTTTTTTGCATGATTAGTTTTTGAATTAAAATGCTGTGAAACATTTTAGATTTTGTTTAAAAATAAACCTGTTCAATGCACAGAACAGGTTTACATTTTAGCGAGCATTTTCATTATTCTATCCACTTCTTCTCATTGTCCTATGTCTTTAAGTCATTGATCTGTTGGATAATCTCTTAAGTATTTTGCTCTTTTTTTAATATCTTCTATAGTAAGTTTACCTTTATTTATAATCATAAATCTCTCCATTTAAAATTTATATATATTTTACATTAATTTACATTAATTTTCAGAATTATTCTTAATTTTATTTATTTTGTAATAATCTCGGTATTATTTGAAATTACAATGTTCTTCTTTATTCAATTACGTATTTCTGTTTTTGTCCTTTCTTATCTTTCTTTTACTGGTAAATTTTCATATTTCAATCGTATTTCTTCAATGCACTTTTTCAAATAATCTGCATCAGTTAAATCTGTTATACTGTTATTTAGATTCTTATAATCATTTATAACATCTTTATAATTTCTGTTTTGAAGTTTATATACGAAGCAATAAACTACTCTTTCATTTTTTAATTTATAGATATTAATTTTCTTTGATGTGCTTAATTTGAAGTAAAAACCACAAAAACGGACTAAGTTTATCAAAAAGAAATATGCAATTCTTTTGTTACCGTTAATAAGTTTGTGACATTCTAATAATGAAATAAATAATTTAGAAAAAAAGTCAAATATATCATTTATACCATATTCACAATGACGTAGTAAGTAATAAATATGTGTATCATCTGCATTAATATATTTAAAATCTTCTACTTCTTCAGATCAATTATTTTGAAGAAGTTCGAAAGTATTGATAACCGTCTCGGTTATTAATTGATGAAGTAACTCAAAATCATTCGTATCAGAGAAGTCAATTTTATTATAAGATATTGAGCATTTATTTACTTTTGCTTTATATTTTTTTCTAAAATAATATTCATCATTTAATTTAAACACAGATGAACTTAGGTATTTATCTAAAAATTTATCAAAATTTTCTTCTTCTTTTTTAGTTATATAAATTTCTAATTCATTCATAACTTTATTATACATTTTTTAACTAACTGTTTTTTACTTATTTAGTTCTTTTTTTGGTATTCTTTGAGTTATAACAATTTATTATATCAATTATTTTATTTCCTTTAAAAATCAAGGTATTGCATACTTATCAGGATTAATAGAATTTAATCTAAATATCTGTGAAGCAAATGAATGTGTGTTAGGTAGAGCAAGTGGATTTTGCCTATTTCAGTTAATACCCATATAATTAAGATTATATGCATCCAAATATTGATGACGTGTAAAATCAAAACCACCTCCAGCATTTAACAATCCCATCATAATATCACCTGCTAAGTAGTTTCCAGCACCGGAGTGTCCTGATTCGGAAAGTAAAGGCAAGAAATTAGTTTGCATTGCTACATCGAATTGGTTAGTATCTGTTGAACGTGTGATGCGATGCATTAAATAACCAAATTCCTTTTGTCCAGGTCATCCCATCATCGCTGTATCAAATTGCATATCATATGGAGCAGTGGTATATTGTCATTTAAAATCAAATTTTGCACTCGGTATTTTGAATCATTTTTCAAAGAAAATCACTTTATCAATTTGTCCTAATCTGCGAGCTTGCTGAATAATAGGATTGATATCCAAAATCATAATTGATTCATCGAAGAAATCACCAGGTTTTTGTTTTCCATCATTTTGGATCTGATTTACACCTGATCAAATAAAATCTATTGGTTGACTACCTACTGAGTAATTTGGAGTATTTCTTGAGTATCGATACCCAACAGTAACATTTGAGTAGTTATCAAATTGTCCAGAACGGTATCCGTTTTGTCAACCTGGAACAGGTTGTCATATTGGAATAATCAAATATGGTGAGTTAATTCGTCTTGGTAAGTTTTCACCACTGAATTCAGCAAAATTATTTACTCTTTCAACATGTCAGTTGGTGGCAAAGTAAAATCTACCATCATTAGGATCATCGTTAACTTTTGCTAACATTGATGCACTTCCGATATGTTTAGCACCGTTTGCTGTATATAAAAATGATCTAAAAATTGTATTATTAATAAGAGGATCATTAATATATTTTTTGGTTCTAATGTAATCAAAATTCATTTTGTATCCATCGTGAAGCTTATATACTACATTGATGTTGGGATTGTATGTATCTGTATCAAATAGATATTGCGGTTTAGTATATATAACTAATGGGGTAGAGTATGAAGAAAGCTCGGTATTAGTATAATCAAATTCATTTGTTATTTGTCCAAAGTCTTCCGATGCTGAATCAGATGTATATTTGATTTTAACTCTTGCTCCATAGTTATTTATAATAAATGGTTGTTTCGGATTAAAATTACTGTTCTCATCAAATTTTATATCTCTGTTTTGATCGACTACAATATCTGTATTATTATCAGTTCAAATTTGATAAATAACACCTTGTTTTGCATCTCAATGCACTTGAACATTAATTTTTACTGTATATTCAGAATGATTAAAATCATATCTAAAATTTAATCGTTTTGCATCGATTAATTTATTTAAATCAAAATTTATATCAAAACCACTTATAGAAGTATTTTTGGCCAAAATACCACCATATATATGAGTTAAAACTTGATTATTTTTATTCTGAGGGTTCAATAAGGTTTTTTCTAGATATTTACGTTTTAAGATTCAGCCTGCAATTTTGGAGTTAGCATCATAGTTTCAAATCGCATCCTGTCAATATGGCTCAATTACTCTTGTTCTTTCTATTTGGTTTGGTTGATGATAAATTTCTTGTAATTTATCAGAACCAAAAGTTAATTTATCAAGCGATTCAACATCCGATGTATTTTTAAATCCTGTTATTTTATATCATACATTTGCTGTAACTAGTTGATTATCGATATTGGTATAACCTAGTTTTATATATGCAGTATCATTTTTATATCCTCCGATAGCAACAATTTTATATTGATTTTCTGGGAAAAGATAATTATTATATAAAAAGTTATGATCATCTATGTTTGATGTAACTTTTATATATTCATTTAGTTGATCAAGATGATTAGCAAAGTATTTTGCTGAATTTTTAGCTATTTCTTTCTGGTTTATTTGTAAGTTGCTATGTTGGATGTTGTTTAAAATAATATTTGGATAATGAACTTGTTTATAATCGTTAACAAGATTAATAAGATGATATTCTTTAAAATTAGAATATCTTTTATTTGAATCAAATTTATTGATGAATCCGAGCTTAAATTTCAAACCACGTTTTCCTTCTAATTTGAAATCGTAAAAGTAGATAAAGTAGTTTAATATTAATGTTTTTCGTTGCTCATTATCAAGTGGATTGACAGGATTATCAGTTGGATTTATATTAGTTTGATAAGGAACATAAAGTTGATCATCTAAGTTAGTTGCTTTGTTATCTACCCCATTTGAAATATTGATGAAATAATTAGCTTTTTTGAAAACATTTGCAGCAATAAAATCCTTAGCATCAAAAAGATTAAATTTCGGACCATTGGTATGTTTTCCATCATTTTTACGAATGCTAAAATTAGTTTCATTTAACTTATCAATTATTGCTTGATGGTTAGCATCAATTGAAGTGTATCCTGTAAAATCTGAATCTGTCATATTATTACCTGATTTGGGTAGAATATCTTCAAAATCAAGCAATTTGAAATAAGGAAATTCCCTTTCTCAATTTTTTAGTTGTTCGTTTGATACATTTGCTTCGACACCATCGATACTATAAGAAAATTGTAATAATGCTTCACCTTTTCGTAGGTTTTTAACCTTTGAACTTTTTACTATCATTTGGTATCTACCGAATTTTGGTAAATCATATGATTCGTCAAATGCTTTTTTAGCTTCTGATGCTAAATACTGAGAGTGTCCTCAATTTCTTCCGTCTTTTATTTTAAGCAAGTTATAAAAAGTTACATTTCCATCTTTTTTGTTTAATAAATCCAGCATAGCCTGTAAATTTATTGCATCAGAATTACTTGGATTTTGAGAAAAAAGAATTGTAGAATCAGTTGATAATTCTGAAGTTTTGATAATTTGTCTATCAAAAAGTACATCAAATTTAAAATATAACTTAGAATTTTCGTATTTTATAAATTGACTAATATCAAATTTAAAGAATTTGCCAACACCACTTGTTTTCGGTTTAAAATACTTTTTTTTATCTTGCAATGATAAGTTTTGTCATTGTTGAAGTGTAAGTTTTTTAAGATTGAAATAATCAACTTGGTAGAATTGATCTAAATTATTTAAAGTAATTTCATTAATAATCGGGTTCACATCTTTGCTAAATGTTATTTCTTTATCAATGGTTGTAAAGAAACTTGGATCATTTTTTAAGAATGCTTTTAAATGAATAATCAAAGTATTCTTGTCATTGTTTTTAAGTTCAAAACTTACTGGTTGATAATCTAAAAACTCTGTGTTAAAGTTATTCAAATAAAATTTTGCATTATTTTTATTTATGGATGCTGAATATAGGTAATTATTTAATTCATATCTTTTTGCATCATCAGAAAGTTCTATATGATCGTTTCCTTGTGCTTGTGTATTTAATTTAGAATCAAAGTCATTTTGATTAAAAACACCTGCTGTCCTTAAAGTTTGATCAATTAGTTGTTTAAATTTATTGAGGGTATTAATAGATTCTTGTATATTTGTATAGTCAAAATCCTGAAATTTATCTGTTATAAAATTATAAATTTTATTAGCATTTAAAGTAATATCTGAGTGTAAAAAATCCCATAAAGCATTGGTATCTATTTGTTTTTTATCTCGTTTATTCTTATATGCTTGATATGCATCTTTTGCACTATTAAATGATGTTATAAAATTTCATAAATTATTTTTATAATTATCATAAGAAGTTGCATCTGATAAAAAATATATTTTAGTAGCATTATAGTTATAAAAACTCTGTGGTGCTTGAATTTTTGATATTTGTGTTAGTAATGCCTTTTTATCATCTTCTATGTTTTTATCATTTTGTTTTATTTTATTCCGTACTTTTGTGAATTGATTCAGTGTTATCACTTGTGATAACTCATTTAATAATTCATCTCTTTGAAAATCATCAATATACTTATCATTTGTAATTTTTTCTTTTAATTCTTTTATTCTGTCTTTTAATTCACTTGGAATCAAATCTTTATCTGTTATATATTTTTTTAATTTATCAGTTTGAGCATCTAAATCATTGTCTAATTTTTCAAATTCATTGTATCCAGGTATAGACATTATGAACAAATCGATGTCATCGTTGATTTTTTGTAACAAAGTGTTTTGTGAATTTTTAAAATATTGATCTTGCATGGTTTTTATAAAATTAATTTTATCATTAAGGGTTTTTGCTTCAGTTAAAAATTCATTATTTGGATCATATCTAAATTTTATGTAGAATGTGTATCTATTGTTATAAAAGAATTCAAAAACACTAGAATTAATTACTTCATCTGAATCATTCAATGCATTAACCTTATGAAGGTAGGATTTATATGAATTTTCTTGTAAACTGAAAAACTCCACTTTTCCTGTTTGTAATTTACGGATACTTTTGATTTTTTCCAATAAATTATCAGTTGTTTTTAGATCAAAAAAGTTATCAAATTCACCTTGATTTAAATAATTATTTAGAGATGTTATTTCACTTTCAAGTTCGTTATCAAAAGGATATATAGCATTTGCAGCATTTTCATATGTTTGTGTAATTATTTGATTGTATAATTGAGTTATATATCGTAGATTATCATAAAAATTATGGTTTATTGAATTTAAATGTGGTACATAATTATTTTTGTTTAACAAAAATAATTTAAGTTTATCGAAAATTGGATTAACTTGATTCAACATTGATGAATTATTTTCAAAAATATCCTTAATATTACTTCTATATTCAGGACCTTTATCATCTAAAACTATATTTTGGATGTTATTAATTTTTTGTTTTAACTGATTCAAAAATAAATCAATATCACTAAAACCATTATTTAAAAATGATTTGGTTTCTGTCAATAGCGATGCTCATTCTTCGTAATTTTGTTTATTAGAATCGAATTCATTTAATTGTAAGACAAGGTTATTTAGTAATTTAGATTTTGACACAACTTCTTCATCACTAAGATCTTGATTGATTAGTCAATTCCTAACATTTGACATTAATTTATTATATGAATTGCTTTTAATGTTATTAAGATTTATGTTGATAAAATTTTGTATTTGTAAATCTTTGTTAGGTTGTTCAGGGGTTGTATCATCTGTTGTATTCGGGTCCTCAGGATCATTTGGGGTGTTAGTTTTTAAACTTTCTTTAAATTGTCCACAAGAAACAGTGGTTAATGTTACAGTTGAAAGTAACATGGTAGTGAATCATTTTTTGAATTTCATATACTCCTTTTTTAAATTTTCAAATGTGTGTATTAATATTTTATAAAATTTAATCTAAAATCTATGTAAAAAGTAGATTTTTTTAAGATTTTCATGATTACATAAGCATCAATATAATGTCTTGATATGAAAAATGAAAAAGTTTTTATAATGAAAAATAAACCTCATAAAGGTTTATTTTTCAAGGGAAATTTGAACATCAATTTCTTTAGAAATTTGATCATAAACTTGTGAATCATCTAATTTATTAACTTTTGCTCAATTGATAATAGGATGTGTTATAAATTTAATATTTAACTTATCCTTGTCAAAATCTAGAGTTGTCTTTTGATAATCAATTTCAAGTTTATTTTTATTTATATTAAGCAGCGAATTAATGAAATTAGTTTTCTTGGTTAAATCATCTTTGTCTGCTTCGTATTTTTGCTTTATATCTTCTGAAGTTTTAGCGTTTTTATAGATATCAGAATCTTTGTTAAGGGATGGAGTTAAATACATCAGTTGATCAATATCAGTAAGTTGTATTTGTTTAAAACCTTTAATTTGATAAAGTGTTCTATATGTTTTTGGATCTTTATTTTTAGCATTTGGGATAAAGGTAATTTGTAAATATAAAATTCCATCCTTGTCATTTGCAAAGGAATAAAAATTTAAGTTATAACCTTCACTTTCACTGTTTGATTCTCTTTTGCCATCACTGGTATTTTTGATGTCTAAAAAAACATTTAATGGAACATTTGAATGGTTTAATGCATAAAAATCTAATGTATTAAGTTGTTTTTGATCTAAAGTTGTTTTAGGTAGTAATTGATCTGATCAGTAATTGTTATCTATCACAGTTGTTCCTGTGCGATACAAAGGATTTGTAGCATATTTGCTTGCTAATTCAGATGACATTTTCTTTTCTAGTTCTTTACCTGGTTTAAATCCAAAATCTCAACTTGCATAATTTTTATATTTAACATTATTGCTAATTGTTGCATCTTTAATAACATCAGATGATGATGTATCCTTATTTTTATTTAAACTTGCAACTGTAATACCTGCTACAAAAGCAGTGGTTGAAGCAACACCTAAACAAGTAAGAAGTAGAATCATAACTTTTTTCATTAAACCTCCAATGTTTCATTAATACTTAATAATAAATTATCAATCCCATAATTATTTTCTGAAGAAACAATGTAATATTTATTAAAATTATATTGCTGCATTTCACTTTTGATGTTCTTTAATAACTTACTTTTTCCCTTTTGATTCAGCTTATCTGCTTTGGTATATACAGGTATAAAAGGTAAGTTAATTGAATATAAAAATTCTACCACATTTTTATCATTTTGTGTCATAGAGTGACGACTGTCGATTAATAAATATACACATCTTAAATTTTTACGATTAATTAAATAATCTTCAATCATTTGCATCATTTGCATTTGTTGAGTTTTTGAAACTTTTGCATAACCATAACCAGGTAAATCTACAAATACTGCACCTTTATTATTTTCAAAGAAGTTAAGTAGTTGTGTTCGACCTGGTGTTTTAGAAACCCTTGCTAATTTTTTATTATTAACTAGTGCATTAATTAAACTACTTTTACCAACATTAGAGCGTCCTCAGAATGCGATTTCATAATTTGAATGCTCATATCAGTTGCTTTTATTAGTAGCCGATTTGATAAATTTAAACATTTTTTGCTCTTTCTAATGCAGATGAGTATTGTAGGTAGTCTTCATCAGGGATAATTAATATGGTTTCTAATTGAGAATTAAGCAGTTTGTTTCCAGAAGCTAAATCAATTTCGTATGCATAATCAGTTTGATTACGTGCTGAGCGAACCAAGTATTTAACATTAAGTTTTTTTGCAAATTCAGCAGTAAGCATATTTTGATTTTCTAAAACCTTGACATTATCAAGAAATTTAGTTTTTTCTTTCAAAATAGCAGTATTAGTTTTAAAATCGTTACTAGGTTTATCTGGGTTTTGACTTACTACAACATAAATATGGTCAAATAGATCTGCTGCTTTACGAATTATATCCAAATGTCCCTTGTGTATAGGGTTAAAAGATCCAGCATACAATGCTGAATTAATTTTTATAGATTGCTTTGGCATTACGTGCAATCACCAATTCTTCGTTTGTTCTAATTACATAAACTTTAACTTCTGAATCAGGTGTAGAAATTAATTGATAATCACTGATTGGACCTTCATTTAATGTTTTATCTAACTTAATCTTCTTAAAGAAAAGTCTATCAACTATATCTTGTCGAGTTGCTGCTGAGTTTTCACCAACTCCTGCTGTAAATACTAGTGCATCAAGGTGATAACCAATCTTATTTGCATAAATAGCAGTGTAATCCGCAATTTTTTGAGCATATAAATCAAGAGCAAATCTTGCTTGTGGATTTGAATCTGCTGCATTACGAACATCGCGCATATCAGATGAAACACCTGATACACCTAATAAACCACTTTTTTTGTTCAATAAATCAGTGAATGCATTAATATCCATTTGAGTTTGCTTAAGGACAAATTGGTGAATAGATGGATCGATATCACCACTACGAGTTCCCATCATAATTCCTGCTAATGGAGTAAGTCCCATTGAAGTATCAATTGATTTCGAATCTTTAACTGCAGCTAAACTTGCTCCATTTCCAAGGTGTAAATTAACAAAAGAAACAGTGTTTTGTCCTAGAATTTCAGCAAGTTTTTCAGTAATAAATTGATGGGAAATACCATGCATACCATATTTTTTGATATTAAATTTGCTTGCTAAATCATGCGGTATAGCATATGTATAATTAACTTTTTCAATACTTTGGTGAAATGCTGTATCAAAATCTGCACTTAATTTAGCATCTGGAAAAACTTTCTTAAAACCTTGCATCGCTTGCACAGCACCTGGATTATGTAATGGTGCATAAATTGCACATTCTGAAATTAAATCAATTTCTTTTTGTGTAATTTTGGTTGTAGAAGCAAAATAATCTCCACCATGTACTACTCTAAATCCGATAAATTCAATTTCTGCTTTATCTTCAATTAATTTGATTTGTTGCATTAATTTATATACTTCTTCAACTGCAACTTCATGATTTGGCATCACAACATCTATTTCGTGTTTTTGTCCATTAAATTTGATGGTTATATTACCTTTAGGTAAGGTGATTCGTTCAGCAAGCCCACTCGCGATTAACTTTAAAGTATCCTTATCAAAAAGGCTTAGTTTAATTGAACTACTACCTGCATTAATAACTAAAATCTTTTTCATTATATCTCCTAATTATTTTATATTTTACCAAAAATATTGGTAATAATCATTATTATTTAAATTAATAATTGCTATATAAGCGTTTAAAATTCTTCTGATTTTTATAAAAATATGCCTGAATCATTTGTCCATATGTAAAACCAAGCATTACAAAACTCCCTAATGCAATTTCAAAAACCTTTGTGATTTGAGTCTTCAAACTCTGTATATCAGCATTATTGGCCATTTGCATAATTTTACCAATGCCTATAAAAAGTTGTTGAAACTGTTGATTGATATCATCTGAAATTTGTCTCGGTTTTATAAATGGATTTACATCATAAGCATAAGCAAGGTTGATTAAAAAGTGTAATAAGTCCGCAAATTCTTCAGTAACATTTCTTAAATTAACATTTTTGTTAATTTTCCAATATTTGAAACTTTGTACTTCGTTTACAAATTCACCTGCTTCAATCATTAAAGCTAAGGTTTTTTGGGTTAAAACATCTGATTTAGTGAGTTCAGGATGGTTAAGTTGCTGCTTTTGCTCTATTTTTTGATCCAGTTTCTTTTGTAATTGAAATAATAATGATAAATCCATGAATATATTTTAATACAATTTTTATTTTTGTTTATTAATCATTTTTTTGTTTCTCATATTATTTTCATAATTAAAATGATTTAATATTTGTTTTAAATTTATTTTCAAAATATTAAAAGATTTTTTATATAATAAATATATATAAAAAGGAGAGAAAATGATTGTTTATCCATTACAAGAAAAAATTAATAATGCAAAGATGCTAACATCTGATGAAGAAAATATTAAATTACGAATTACTGAAGCAATATTAAAAAATAAAGAAAAAGATTTTGCAAAGCAATATAATGATTCAGATGTAGAAGACATCTTAGAAGGTCTTTTTAAGATAGCTAAACAAAAACAGACAAACCCGTTAAAAACTGTACGTGAAATTATAGAATCTAAAAGATATACAAATAATGAAAGATCAATTGATTGAGTAAATTTACAAGGGTTTTATAATAGAACTTATAATATTTCGAATGAATATAAAAATAAATTTATTATTAATAGTTATATAAGCGAATATCAATGAAAGAGTCTATATTCATCATTTCGTTCATATGTTTATAATGTTATTTCATATAGAAATTTTATGCAAAATATTATAAGCAAGGTTGCTACATTTATTTCAGAAAATTTAAATAGAGCTTCCGATTCATTTGATGCATTTATAGAAGCTTCCGATAGTTTGCCATCGCAATTAGCTGCACCAGTAAAATTCGCTTATGCATTGTCACAGGTGATAAAAGAAATTTCACAAATAAAAATACCTAGCGAAAGTGTAAAAGCATATGCAGAAGTCATTGATCAAATGTTTCAAAAAAGAGTATCAATGAATTTAATTTCTGATGTATTAATGAAATTGTATAATAAATCATCTGAGGTTCACTGAATTTATAAAATTTCAATTTCTTATTGAATATATCATAATGAAGCATATAGATTATCTGTGTTAGCAAATAGATATTGAAGTGAAGCAGAAACTAAATGAATAAATTCATAGCATCCTCTAATAAAAATACAATACTTTATAAATTTAAGATAAGGTATGATGTACACTCTTATATGTTTTATTATATAATTTTGATAATCTTATCGCTTTTATATATAGCATCATTAGTTAATGTTGGATTATTTATATATTTAGATATTTTTTATGGTGCTGGCTGAGTTATGTTAGGAATTTCGATAATTTTTCTATATTTATTAGCAAGATTTTTATCTAAATTTTTATTTATTTATATGTATAGACATAATCTAAGGCTGTATGCTTCTTATGCATTGCAAGTGTATATGATTCTTAGATTAAAATTTGGGACTTTTAAAAAATTATTAATTGATGAAAAACAAAAAATAATTTTAAAAGTTGCAAGAATACTAAATAAATATGGTTTGGTTTCTGATGAAGTTTCGGGATTACAAATATTAAATATACAAATAAATAAAAATAATTTAATTTTTTATAAAACAGATTCAAAAGTCAATGATATTAACATAAATGATGTATTAAAACCAAAAATAATTTATCAACTAAATCAAAATGAAATTAAAATAACTATAAATAAAGAGATATTATTTAAAAACTATATTCAGAAGAAAAATGTTTATAGAATATCATGTGAATTTTATTTAATGGATAGCATCTTTAATATGATAAAAAATATTAATAATAAAGATTTTAATTATTATCTTAATATAATGCAACAGATTGATAAAACTTGATTTATAACAACTAATGCAAAGTTAGTTTCTATTTACTTAGATGTAATACTAAAAAATTTAATAGAAGGCAATTTTGAGCATATTACATATGATTATAAGCAATTGAATTTCTATAAAGAAGCATTCAAAGAAGTAAAAATAAATTTATCTGATGAAGAAGTTGTTACATGGGATTTATGAAGTATTCTTTATTATTTGCATAATGATATAAATGTAAAGGCTATGTTAAAGATTGTAAGAGAAAATAGTTATTCGGATATAAAGGATACACAAGAAATAAACCTAAATAATTTTTTCTTACAGATCAAAGATGAAGAAATATTAAAGAAGATAAAACAAATACAATTTAGTCGTAAAAAATATCTAACTAAAATAGACACATAACTTATTTATCAATAAAAAAGACACTATAACAAACATGTTATAGTGTTGAATTTTATTCAAATGTTTCGTATTCAAATTCTCCAAAATCATTGTCATGCACTGATTCGAATTGATCTTCATAAGATGATTCGGTTAATTCATCGAAGTCTACATGAATGTTATCTAAAGTATCGTTATCAATAGGAGCATTCGGATCATATTTTGATTTAAAATAGGTTCTAGGATTTCGGATATCATATTTTCCTTTTAGTTCAAAATTACTGTTTGTTCCAGCAGGAATTTTATGTCCTAAAATGATGTTTTCCTTTAAACCTTCAAGTTTATCAACACGGTTTCCAACAGCAGAGTTAACTAATATCTTAGCAGTTTCTTGGTAAGAAGCAGCTGACAACCACGAATCTGAAAGTAATGGTACTTGTTTTGCTCCACGGATTTTCACTTCACCATAAGCAGGTTTTAACCCTGCAGCAAGTAGTTTTCCGTTTTCTTTTTGATATACAAATGTATCAATTAATGCACCATTAAAGAATTTTGAATCCCCAGGATCAGTAATCATAATTTTTGATAATAATTGACGGATGATAATTTCAATATATTTATCAGCAATTGTAATTCCTTGAAGACGATAAAGTCTTTGAGTTTCTTTAAGTAAGTAGTTTTGCACCGCACGAGGTCCAGCAACTTCTAAAAGATCTTTTAAGATAATAGGGCCTTCGAAAATCTTTTGTCCAGGAACAACATTATCACCTTTTTTAACACGCAATTTTTGAGAAAGTTTTCCGTTATATTGTGTTTCAATAATTTCACCATTATGTGCAGTTGAACGAACTGTTACAATATAAATATCTGTTTTTTGTCCTGTATCACGGTTTTTAGCTTGTTCGATTTTAACAACCTTACCAAAAACTTTTGAAATAATAGCAGGTTTTCCTCACGGAAAATCATAAGCATCGATAAGCTCGATGAGACGACCAAATCCTCCGGTAATATCTTCAACCCCAGCAACCCCACCAGTATGGAATGTACGCATTGTAAGTTGTGTCCCGGGTTCCCCGATTGATTGAGCTGCAACAACCCCGACCGCTTCACCAGTACTTACGACACGATTGGTTGCTAAGTCTTTTCCATAACAGTGTTTACATACTCCATTACGTGTATGACATGATAATACAGAACGGATATCTACTTTCTCTAATTTTAATTCCTTGGTAATTTTATCTGCGATATCAGGAGTTATTAAGATGTTTGCCTCAACTGCAATATTTCCGTTTTTATCAAGAATCGCAGAGTTGGTATATCTACCTTCAATCCGATCCCATAATGATTCAATAACTGTATCAGTTTTGGTATCTTTAATAGCCTTAACCTCAAAACCAAAATCAGATCCACAATCTTCTTCACGAACAACTATTCCTTGCCCGACATCTACTAATCTACGTGTTAAATATCCAGACTTAGCAGTATTTAAAGCAGTATCGGTAAGTCCTTTACGCGCCCCGTGAGTTGATGAGTAAAATTCATATGCGCTAAGTCCATCAAGGAAAGAAGATTTAACAGGGATTTCAATTGTAGAACGAACCACACGATCATTTTCAGCATCAGCCTTTAAAATTTTGGTGTTGTTGCTCATTAAACCACGCATACCAGCAAGCTGAGTAAAGTTTGATGCATTACCACGGGCTCCTGATGTCATCATCATAAATAATGGGTTTTCAATATCTGATTGTGTAACTTTTTTAAGTTCTTTTTCAATTTCTTCTTTAACCTTTGATCAATGCTGAATTGTTAAATTGTAGCGTTCATCATCAGTTAAGTATCCATCTTCGTAGAATTGACGCAGTTTTGCAGTATGTTCATCTCCTTCTACTATTTTTTCCTTGGTTGATTCTAATGTCTTAACATCGTTCATCGAAATAGTTGTTCCAGAAATGGTAGAATATTGAAAACCTAAGTCCTTAATTTTATCTAAAATTGTAGCGACATAATTTGTATATTTGAATCAAACATTTTCTAAAACTTTTGTATATTCATCGATTGTTCAACTTACTAATGAGTTATCAATTCCTTTTAGATGATTGTTATAATTAATTTTTTCAAACTCTTCAACTAAAAATGTGTTAATTAATTTAGCATGTTCTAATGGAATATAATCACCATTATAATCACGCAATGCTTCACAATCATTTAATCTAAAAGTGTAGTTTGAATAAGTTGTAGCATCAATTATGTTAGCGACATCTTCTTTGGTTACTACATACACATATTTTTCGTAAATTTTACGAATTATCTTTGCAATATCTTTTTTAGCTAATCCACGGGTAACTTCAAGATGTTTAATTACATCCCGAAAGTTTTCACCATAATTTAGTGTATAACGATCTAAAGCATTTTCAGAAGTATGAATTACTTCTTTTTCGATTACAATTTCTTTACCATCAGAATCTTGTTTATATGTTTTTTCGCTGTATTTACCAAAAACAAATTCAAATTCATCTGGGAAAGCTTGATTTAAAATAAATTTACCAACTGATGAAATAATATAAGGTTTATTGGTCTGTTCTGATATGAATTTTTTATTTAATGCAGCAATAGGTAAAACAATTCGAGCATGTAAATCTAGATAATCTCTTTCATAAGCTAGCATCATTTCATCGAATGAACCATAATAATTTCCTTCACCTTTAACACCTGCTTTTTCAATAGTTAAATAGTAAAGTCCTAAAATCATATCTTGTGACGGGTTAATAATTGGTTCACCATCTTTAGGACCTAAAATATTTTTTGAAGCAAGCATTAATTCTTTTGCTTCAAGAACGGCTTGATCACTAACTGGGATGTGTACTGCCATTTGATCCCCGTCGAAGTCGGCATTAAATGCTGTTGTTACTAACGGATGCAATTTGATTGCTTTTCCACGAATTAATACAGGATAAAATGCTTGGATTGAAAGACGGTGTAAGGTAGGAGCACGGTTTAATAGTACCGGTCTATCTTCAATTGCGCGTTCTACATATGGTCAAATTCTTGGATCAAGACCTTCGATGAGTTTTTTAGCTGTTTTAACACTTGTAACCCCATCTTCATTAGAAATAAGTTCGCGAACAATTCAAGGTTCAAATAATTTAGCCGCCATATCACGAGGAATACCGACTTCATACATTTTAAGTTTAGGACCACCGACAATAACACTACGTCCTGAATAATCAACACGTTTTCCGAGTAAGTTTTGACGGAAGCGCCCTTTCTTACCTGTTAAAGCATCTGAAATAGATTTAAGTGGTTGTCCATCTTTTGAAGAAACCGGAGCTGGTTTTTTTCTACCATTGTCAATTAAAGCATCAACTGCTTCTTGAATCATCCGATATTCATTTTGCTTGATTAACATTGGAGCATCTTGTTCGATTCATTTCTTTAAACGGGTGTTACGAATAATGATGCGACGATAGAGTTCGTTAATATCACTTGTTGAGTGTCTTCCACCATCTAATTGTACCAATGGTCTAAGATCAGCAGGAATAACTGGTAAGTTATAAATTAACATATCGGTAGGTTTTTGTCCAGAGCGAATAAATGAAGTTATAATAGTAAGACGTTTGTATAATTTGGTTCGTTCTTGGATTTTTGAAGCAGAATTATTTACTCCGTTTTCTTCAATTTCTAAGTTTATTGCATCAATATCAGCTTGAACTGCTGCTCTTTCTGCTTCTAAATCAATATGTTTAAGTAGGTATTCAATAGCATTTGAACCTGTTCCAATTTTAGCATCGGTAAATTCTTCAATAACTTCATTGTAAGAATAAAAGTCAATTCCAAATGATTTTCCATCTTCAGATTGTGCATATTCAAGCAGTTCATCTAATGTTTGTTGAATTTCTTCGATAGCATCTGGATCATCGTATTCTAATGTTAACATTTCACGAAGAACTTCAAGATAAAATTCAGGTGCTTCGTTAATATTTACAATAGTATTCTTTTTAAGTGATTTTAAATTACCTGTTTCTAAAACAATATGAGATTTATAATAAATAAGTTTTTCTAAATCAGCCTTTGTTACCGGTTTATTACTATCGTGAACTCTAAGACCTAAAAGTTTTGAAATAATAGAGTGATCAATTTTGAAAAATCAAAAGTGTACAACAGGGTTTTCAAGTTTGATATGTCCCATTCTACTACGACGTGAAATTTTGGGTAAAATCACTGGTTTATATTTTTCACATTGTGGATTTTTAGTACAGATTTGATTTTCATCAGTTTTTTTGTATTTAGTACCACACACAGGACATTTATAATCAGTTACTGGACCAAAGATTAATTCATCAAAAAGTCCATCTTTTTCTGGTTTATATGTTTTATAGTTAATGGTTTCAGGTTTAGTTACCTCGCCATAAGATCATTTTTCAACATCTGCTTTTGTAGCAAGTGAAAGGGTAATTCTGTTGATGGGTGATTTTTTATCAAAAGTATTATTCATCATCACCTCCTGTTTCAAATTGAATCATATCAAATTCGGTTATTTGGTCGCTTTCATCGATTGTGTCAGAAAGTTCTAATTTCATTCCTAAACCTTTAAGTTCGTGACTTAAAACATTAAATGATTCAGGTGTTCCTGGAGTTGGTAGTTGTTTTCCGGAAACTAATGCAGAATAAAGGGCATTACGTCCTAAAATATCATCGGATTTATAAGTTAATATCTCTTGTAAAACATTGGTTGCACCATATGATTCAAGTGCTCATGTTTCCATTTCACCAAATCTTTGACCACCATTTTGTGATTTTCCTCCAAGAGGTTGTTGAGTAATTAGTGAATATGGACCGACAGAACGAGCATGCATTTTATCATCCACCATATGGTTAAGTTTAAGCATATACATTACACCCACAGAAATAGGTTTATCGAACCTACGTCCTGTAATGGGATCAATTACAATTTGTTTACCTGTTTTATCTAATCCTGCTTCTTCTAATGCGGCCTCAATATCTTGTTTTTTTACTCCATCAAAAGACGGGGAAACAAATTTGGTGTTCAATTTACGAGCAGCCATTCCAAGATGAAGTTCTAAGATTTGTCCAATGTTCATCCGTGATGGTACCCCTTGTGGATTAAGCATAATATCAAGTGGTGTTCCATCTTCTAAATATGGCATATCTTCTTCTGGTAAAACAATTGAAATAACACCTTTGTTTCCATGGCGACCTGCCATTTTATCACCAACTTTAATCTTACGTTTTTGTGCAATTGAAACTTTAACAATTTTCTCTACACCTTCTTCTAAAACATCATTATTTTCTTTTGAAAGAACTTCAACATGGATAACAGTTCCTCCATGACCATTTTTTACTTTCAAGGATGTATCTTTAATTCCGGTTGAACGACTTCCTAAAATAGCTTGAAGTAACTTTTCTTCTTGTGAAGGGTTTTCTTCACCTTTTGGAGATGTGCGACCCACTAAAACATCACCGGGTAACACTTCGGAACCTACTTTTACAATACCTGTTTCATCAAGATGACGAATCGAATGCTTAGAAACTTGTGGGATATTAGCTGTTAATATATCGTTTCCAGCACGAGAACTACGGAATTGGATAATTTGTTCTTCAACATGAATAGATGTATAAACATCATCTTTAACCAGTCTTTCGTTAATAATAACAGCATCTTCAAAGTTGTATCCGTTTCAAGTGGTAAAACCAACTAAAACATTCTTACCTAGTGCTAATTCACCGTCCTTAAAAGAAGAACCATCAGTTAATAAATCTCCAGCTTTAACTTGTTGTCCTTTACGAACTAGTGGTTTTTGCTGAATAACTGTTCCTTGGTTACTTCTTTCAAAATTACGCAGTGAATATTTATCAGTTACACCACTTTCGCTACGCTTTACAAAGATTTTTGAACTATCAACATATGTAACAGTTCCTGAGTTTTTTGCAATAAGGTTATAAGAAGAGTATTTAGCAATATCTGCTTCAATTCCAGTTGCAATTAAAGGTGCTTCAGCTTCTATTAATGGAACTGCTTGACGTTGCATATTCGATCCCATCAGTGCACGGTTAGCATCATCATTTTCTAAGAATGGTATACCTGCAGCAGCAACGGAAACCATTTGTTTTGATGACACTTCCAAAAAATCAACATCTTTTGGGGTTCCAACAATATAGTTGTAATCACGTCTTATAGTTAGTGTAGGAGTAATAATTTTGTTGTTATCATCAATTTGTACTGATGATTGGGCAAATGAATATCCGATTTCTTGGGCAGCTGTTAAATAACGAACATCGTTATAATCAACAACGCCATTATTAACTTTATAATAAGGGGTTTTTAAGAATCCAAGTTCATCAACTTGTGCAAATGTTGCATAGTTTAAAATCAAACCGATATTAAGTCCTTCAGGTGTTTCGATCGGACAAATTCTTCCATAGTGAGTTGAATGAACATCCCGAACTTCAAATTGAGCTGTATCACGACTAAGACCACCAGGACCTAATGATGTAACACGGCGTTTGTTAGAAACTTCTGCTAATGGGTTAATTTGATCCATAAATTGTGAAAGTTTTGAAGAGTTAAAAAAGGTTTTCATCTGATTGGTTATGAGTTTATTATTAGTTACGTTTTTTGCAGTAACTTTTTCGGCTTCCTTTGAACCAATACGTTCGCGAGTAGTTTTTTCAAGTTTTGCTAAAGCAATCATCAATTGTGCTTCCAATAATTCACCAACAGAAACAATTCTTTTGTTAATCAATGAATCCGGGTCATCATCTTGACCTACTCCAACAGTAAGATTGAAATAGTAACTAATAGCAGCAACAATATCGGAAATTAATAAGTGTGTTTCGATTGATTTAGGATCATTACCAATTATAATAATAGGTTGCTCCGGCTTAGTTTCCATTCATTTTTTAGACGGATATACTTTGACTTTAATAATTTTAGTTCGTTTTCTTAATTCTGGATTATTGTATCCGTGATGGTTTTCGTAATGATGTGAATTTGTTTCACTAGCAGGACGATAAACTTTATGATAAACATGTTCTGGAACGATGTCTTCTAACTTCTCTGATGGTAGAACACGTGTATTAAATCATCCTTGGATTTCTCGTGCTTTTTTATAATCAATAAATGAACCTTTGCTTAATAAGATTTCACCGTTTTTTGTTTTTAAATCTTCAGCAAGGTATGTTTTAGTAATACGGTCTACTAAAGAAAGTTTTTTATTAAGCATGTAACGACCCGTTACAGAAAGGTTGTATCTTTTTTTATCAAACAACATACTTGGAAGCAATGATTTTTTTGCTTCTGCTGTTTCGCGATCTCCTTTACGAATGGTTTTGAAGATTTCCTCTTGTGAAAAATCAATAATTTCTTGTTGATTATATTCTTCATTACCAAGAATTTTATCCTTTTTCAAGGTTTCAACTAGCAATTCATTCTTACCAAAAAGTTTATACAGCATTTTTGGAGTAAATCCAAAAGAACCAAGCAAGGTACCTAATGCAATACTTTTATTCTTATCGACTTTAACTTTTACAACATCCAGATTCGATGAAGTAACCTTGTGCGAAACTTCAAATCATGAACCGATTCTTGGCAAAATTTCAAGTTTGTTAAACAAGTCATCTGATTGCTTGTTACGTACACCTAATCCGAAATAAGCACCAGGTGATCGGATAAGTTGGCTCACAATAACTTTTTCAGAACCGTTAATAATAAAACTACCACCAGAAGTTATATATGGAATTTCTCCTAATAAGACTCTTTCTTGTTTTACAACTCCGGTTTTTACATTTTCTACATTTAAATTAACATAAACTTTTGCACTAAAGTTCATACCTTTAGCTTTACATTTGTTGATTTCATCACCTTCACTAGTGATTTTTTTATATGGTAATTCAACATCAAAACTAGATTTTAAGCACTCAAGTCTAATTTGTCCAGTTGTAATAGGATAAATTTCCATTAATGCATTTTGAATACCATTCTTCATAAATTCTGCAAAAGATTCTTTGCTTGTTTGAAGAATATCAAAAAGAGGTAGAGATTGTTTGGTGATAGAATAATCTCTACGTTCAGTTTTTGGACCAAATTTACGAATTCGATATTTTTTTTGTTCCATTTTAACCCTTTCGAAAATTGCAATTTTCTTTTTTATGAATTTCATTTTTGTGGTATTATCATAAAAACATAAAAAGTAAAATAAATTATACCATAAAATAAAGTAAAGAGTATGCAAATATTTTAGAAAAAAATCTCCAAAAAGTCTTAAAATAGTTGGACTTTTTAGAGAAAAAGTTGTTGATTTTTATTTTTTAGATGCTTTGTAATTATCTTAAAGTAGTTAATTTTTTATTTATTTTAAAAGTAAAATCTTAATTTTAAAATAAATTGTCTTTTGATTTAGTTTATTAATAAGTTTGAACTTGCTTTTTAAATCTTTTACACAACTTTTTATAGATGTTTATAACAAGTTCGCATAATCATTTTCATAATTTGTGCAGTAAAAATGTTTTATAAAGTAAAAATAATAATTCAAGTAGTACATAAATAAAGAAAGCCGGTAAAAAAGCAGGGATAATTTTTCCAAATTCTTGTTTTTCTTCATAACGACTTATATATGTGTAAATTATAATGTTAGAAAACACCCCATATGTTATGAAATTTCGATAAGTTCCTTCGCTCTCAAAGAGCAGTAAGGAAATAATAGCCTTTTTATACATAGGAAGCAAGATGTTTTTATAAATAAATCATCTGCTATAACCTAGTTTTCTTCAATGTTTAACTTTACTTTCATCGATTCGATTAATAACTTCTGAAAACTGCTTGCTCATAGCTCTAAATGCGATGATGATAACGGCTAAAATAATTGCAGTTTCAAAGTAAAA
The DNA here is from genome assembly GCF_054353895.1 of Mycoplasma sp. 394. Lineage (NCBI taxonomy): Bacteria > Bacillati > Mycoplasmatota > Mollicutes > Mycoplasmatales > Mycoplasmataceae > Mycoplasma > Mycoplasma sp. 394. Next base: position 24,143 of record NZ_JBTHHL010000001.1, read on the forward strand.
GATTGAATTAAATAATATAAAAAAGATTAAAACAGAGATTGATTTTAATAGCACTATAAATAATTTAAAAAAGTATGTTTGAATCGGTTTAAATAATTTTTCACTCATCAAGATTGCATATAAAATAGCTAGCAAGAATGCTAAATAAATCGCTATATAGGTCTGTTTGAAGATACTTCAGTAAGAATTATATATATTTGGATCTATAGCAACTTCTGAAAAATCAAAAATAAATAAGTTGTTAAATCATAATTTTAAAAACTCTATATTAACTTTTGTTTGTGATAAATCTACAAAACTTGTTATTATAATAGCGAAAAAAACAGCAAAAATAAGATATTTAAGGATTTTTTTATAATTATATGCTAATGAATATGGGGTTTTTTTTGATGGATTTTTAATTTTAGGTGACACAAATAAAAATTTATTAAATAAAATTAAAATCCCCTCAAAAAAACCAACTAAAATAACAACAAAAAGGATACTTATTCCTAAATATTCAATTTTTTCCTTGAAAAAATTGAATACAAATCCGATTCCATAAATCCCTACTGAACCTAAAATAGAATTTCAACGGATATTAGATTCGATTGCTAATAAGGAGTTCATTATAAATTTGTTTTTGTTTGATAAAACAATATTGATATAAAAACTTTTATAACGTGGCATTCCTAAATTAATATCTTGTCAGAACTTTTTGGTATTACTTGATTCAAAGATATCACAAAAATATCGATGCAATCATAATCATGTTGTGTATCAAAAAATCATAAACGCAATCATATCTTTTTGATAAGATGATCCGAATATCATTATTGGCACCAAAATCGGCATTGAACGTAGTAAGATAATAGCAATTCGCACAATTCATGTTCATCAGTTTTTTCTTCATAAATTTAATGAACTAAAATAAGCAGTTATAAAAGCAAGAAAAAGTCCGACAAAGGTTCCACTAAAAACAGATTTAATGGTAATTCACATATATTTAATATTTAAAATTCATAAATTTTCATTAATAAAATCAGGTGAATTAGAACGGAATTCAAAGAGATTTTTTAAATTAACCCAAAAAAGCTTTAAACCAATTTTTGATGGTTTGATGTTAAGTTGATATATAAATATAAATAAAATAATTAAGGAGGTTATTAATAGGGTTCATTTAGTTAAAGTTTTTTGTCAAACTTTAACTAAAAATTTCTTTTTAGTCAAAATATTTCCTTAGCTCATCAGGATCATATTCACCTTTATAATATATTTTTTGAATTTCTTGATTTTTAATTGCAATGATTTTGTCAATATATTTAACTGCATCAGAAAGGTTATGCAGTGCAATAATAATATATTTATTTTTTTTAATACTTTGCAGGTAGTCAAAAACTAGTTTGGCATTAGTGATGTCTAAATTACTAGTTAACTCATCACATAGGAGGATTTTAGTGTCGTTAAGGAGATTTAAGATGATAGCAAAACGTTGTTTTTGCCCAGCAGAAAGCTGTTCTATTGGTTTAAAAATAAATTCTGACATTCCAAAATGATTGCAAAGTTGAAAAATTTCTTCTTTTTGCTGCTTGGTGAAAATTCTAAGTCATTTAAATAAAGGATTTTTGTATTTTTTGTAAAAATGTTGTAAATTTTTATAAAAATCTAAAGAAGTTATTAAATTATCATCAGGAGCAATATAGATTATGTCGTTTTTATACTTTTTTAACTTGTTTTTAGGTATTTTAGCGCCATTGTATAAATAATAACCTGAAGTAATTAATTCAAAATCAAAAAAGGATTTTAAAATTGTACTCTTACCAGTTCCGCTTTTTCCGATTAAACCAACAATGCAATTGGTCGTGATGTCTAAATTGACATTTTTTAAGATAATTTTATCGGTATATTTTAAATCAACATTTTTAAAACGAATCATTTTAACCTAAGATGTTATCAACAATTGGTCAAAACTCAACATCAGGATTATCAATTTTACGATATCCATTGAATCCAACGGTTGGGCCAAAAATATCTTTATCATTTTTGTATAAGTTTACAAATGCAGCTGTAACTTGATTAATTGCATCTGAACTTACATAAGGTCCAAAAACTCCTACATTATATGGTAAAACCTCTGTGACAATAAATTCTTCAAGTTTTTCATTCGGTCTAGTGCTTTGATTAATTTCATATGCATCATGTGGTTTATATTTGGTTCATGCTCACGATGTTTCATCATCAAAAAAGATGTGTTTTTTTGCTTCGTTAGGGTTGTTCATTTCTTTGATTTTACCCCCAATTAAGATGTTGTCTGGTGTTTCGGATGCAACTGTTGCTAGTGGTTTAAAACTTGCTCCAAAGTGTTTTTTAAGTAGTGCTTGTTGTAATAAGTATTTACCACCAGATGTGTTTTTACCGGTGACAATACCATATTTGATAAATTCATTTCAGTTTTTGCTATTTCAAGCTTGCTTGATTTTAGAACGAATATCATCAGTTCCTATCAATACTATTGAACCTCTTTGGTAAGGGACTAAATCTGTTTTAGCATTATATAATGATTGATAAATTTGTCCATCTCAATTGTAACCATTATTTTTGTCATCTCATTGAGATCTTGGTTTAGCATGAAAAAGTGTATCTTCATTTTTTGCAATTTTTCTTAAATCATCATCATCGAGTCCATCGGTATAATGTCCGTGTGCCTTGGTAGTGAAATCATATGTAATATCACCATTAAATTGACGAGTTAGTGTCTGGATGCCTAGTTTAAAACCAAGTTCTCCGACTTTTGCTTTATTCGATTGTAGATAACCAGCTGAAATAAAAGCAAAATCAGATGTACCTTTGGTTAAATCATCGAAAGTAGCTTTGTAATCTTCTTGTCCTCGGAAGATTACTTCAACTTTAACATTTGATTTTAAAGCTTTGAGTTCATCGTTTAATGAATTTTCTAATTTACTTTTGTATTGGTCAAGTGTTAAATTTCCAAGTGCATATTGTTCAGGGGTTCCTAAACTTAATTTTACACTTTGGTTTTCTTGTTTATCTGCTTTAGTAGAAGTTCCACAAGAAACTGCAACTGATATTGATGCAGTTGATGTAAGAATTCCTAAACTAAATAATTTTTTGAATTTCATTTTTCTCCTATCTTAATATAGGACAGAAAAATTTTTAAGAAAGACTCACCACGCTAGCATTACCTAGATCGGCTCTTAAGAGTGTTTCTCAACCTACAAAAACTTGCAAGTACCTCTGTCCTTGCAAATATTATACAAAATTTTAAAAATTATCTAAATCATTACTTGAAATAATATATATCTGATTATTTCATTCATCGTAATCTAAAAAAGCATTTTCTTTATCATTATTCTCGCTATTGCTTGATAAATCAAATTCTATTTCATTAAAAACAGAAGTTAAGGTATATTGCTCAGAATTTTGGGTTTTATCAATAATTATGGTATCAAAATTTTGATTTATCTCTTCTTTTCCATGTTGTTTGTATGTTTTTAAATTAGTATAGACTTGATGATTAATATTTGTATGTAAGTTTATTATATATTCATTGGTAAAAAATGCATCAGTAGGCCCCTCGTCCATTATTTTGTGTTCATTAATAAGTTCGTTAGCAAATTTTGTAAAGGGCTTTGAAATAACTTGATTAAAATCCCCTGATTCAACAAGTTTGCGATCATTGAAAAGAAAAATTTCATCAAATTCGTTTTTCAAGATATTAAAATCATCGGTTGTATAAATATATGGAATCTTATATTTTTGTGAAAAGACATTTAAAACACGAATGAACTCATTTTTATGATCATATGAAATATCATTTTTTAAATCTTTAATGATTAATAATTTACTGTCATCAACTCAATATTTGATAAGTTTAATTTTAATTTTATCAATGTTTTTTAAGTATTTAAAAGGGATTAAAAAGTTCTTTTGCGAAATTGATATATTTTCAAGTAATGAAACAAATTTTAACATCGCAATAATTTCGTTTAACAATGTTTTTGATAAAGGTTTTTTGTTACTGCAATACTCACTAATATGTTCTAAAAGATTAATCATCCATGGTTTTTTAATAAGTGAATTATAAAAGGAGCTAAGGTTTTCAAAAATATTAGTTGAATTTTCATCTTTATCTGTAATTGAATTAAATAAATAAGAAACCTTTTTAAATGATGTGTTAAATGACTTAATTACGTTTTTTAAATTTATTAAAAACTGATTAATTTTGTTATTTTTGTGAGTTAATAAGTTATCGAAAATCTTATTTTCAACATAATTACTTCAATCTAATTCAGCCGATGCTAACCGTAACTGTTGATTTAGGTTTTTCATTTCAACTAAAAATTTGTGATTGTGAATTTGTTTATAATTGGTATTATCAAATTTACGAATTTTTGACTTGACATCGTTGATTTTATTAATAATCTTTTGATAATGCTGTTTTGAAAGTAAAGTGTAATGATCAACATTGATTTCTAATTCATATTCAATATAATTTTTTAGTTGTTCTTTTATTAATGAATGATTTTTTTCTTTGGTTTTATATCTATTATGAATAAAAAAATCTATTTTATTTGTTACATCGTTATAAAGAAGTTTTAATTCTTCATTATTTAAATAATATAGATTTTTCTTATTTTTTTTTCAAATAAATAATGACTTTCTTTTTGCACAGTAATCTTTATATAATTCAACAAAATCTGAGTGTTGTATATTTGCATATTTAAATTTATATTTTAAAAGTGATATTTCCTTATTTAAATTATAAATTTGCTGATTGATAAACGTTTTAGAAGTGGTTTTTGTTGTTTTTAAAAACTTATAATAATAATTTATTTCAGTTTTTAAATCTCGTTTTTTAATTTCACCTGAAACTTTTGTAATTGATGTATTATTTATTTTTTGTAAATATTCGTATCTTTTTTTTAGTTCACTAATTTTTTCTTTTTGTAAGATAAAATTAGAATTTTCAAAGGTTGAAAAAACACTTTCGATATCGGATTTTAGTTCTTTCAAAAAGTCCACAAAGAATTTAAAAAGCATATTTTGATACTCATACAGGTTGTAGCGATATTTATAAATTATTTCTTCCAATTCTTTATTTAAAAGCAATTTACTACTTTGTAAAGCACTAATTTTTTTATCTAAAGTATCTTTCTCTCTCTTGTATTCTTGGTTAATGTTAATGATTAAAGGGATAAATTCTGTAATTCTTTTAAAGAAGAGATTTTTTAAAATAAAAGTATTTTGATTAGTGATGTTTGTGATTTTTTGTAAATATCAATCATATTTATATTCAGAATCTATGCAGACTTTTCAAATCTCGTTGAATGGGATGCTTAAGTCCTTGTTATTACTTATTTTTGATACATCAAAAAAAGATATTTTGTTTAATATTTTCTTTTTATTTGTGATTAAATTAAAATTTTGTTGATTTTGATCATGAAAACCTAAAACAACTGACTTGTTTGTTTTAATAACATCTCATAGGGTCTCAAATGTTAAATTAGTATTAACAGCAGGAATAAAAAAAAGAGATGTATAGGAGCTAATTAAAAGTTTTGGAATGCTGATACTGAGTTTGTTATTTTTTTTAGATGTAAAAAAACCTTTTTGAAAGTCTTCAAATAAATTTTTAAGCACGAACAAAAACTTTGCATCATTGCTCATATATTCTCCTAACGATATGATAAATTACTGTTTTTATTAATTAATTTTGAAATAATCCCATATGTATAATAAATAACTAAGGTATTAAATCATATTTTTACAGGCCCTGTAAGAATGTGTTGAGTGATTCAAAAGAAAATATCTTTTTGTTCCCCATTACCTAATGAAATCAAGTCTGCATACGCTAAAACAGGAACATTTACAAGCTCCAGAAATGCACAAAAAACTACAATAGGAACCAAAGATAAAAATGTTTCAGTTTTAAAGAAAAATCTTCCGAATAACACAAAGAAAATCATTAATGATGTTCCTGTACTCATTAATCCTAATAAAACTCAACGGTTTTTAATTATACCTTTTTCAATTGCCTCAGGTGAAGCGGCTGAAATAAACCAAGCAACCGAAGCGATTACTACTAAAAGCAGGACAATTGCAGTGATTAAATAGATATTTTTTAGATAATTATCTGAAGCAAGTTGATCAATATATTTCTTTTTATTGTTCAATTTTATCATTTTCATTGCTGATTTTTCGGCTTTTTTTATTTCACCATTTGCTTTAAATTGTAAATACTCCATCGCAAGAATACTTAATTTTTGTCCTATTCTTTGTAGTCTAAACTCCTTGCTAAATGCAGTTTTAAGAATTTGATTAAAATATATCCCAAGTAGTCCGGAAACAAAACCATTTAATGCAGTAGCAACTGTATACATTGGATTATAACCAGCAGGTGGAATAAATAATAAAGATAACAAATCGCTTATGATTCCAACAAAGACCCCTACAACTGGTCCAAAGATAAAACCTGCTATTTTTACAGGTAATCCGATAAATGAAAATTTATATGTAGGTAAATTGACAACGGGTAAAATTTGAGCCACAACGATGGTAAAACTAACAGAAATTGCAATTAAAATAGCAACCATCACCATATTTTTAATGGTTCATTTTTTAAACAAACTAATTTCTTTTCAATTTTTACCTTTGACTGTATTTTTCACCGTATCAAAAAAGCGTTTCATATATTTATTTTATATTATTTTTATTGATGTTAAAATTATAAAAGTTTTTTACATCATATTTTTAATCATTTGATAATAAAACTGGATAATTATTCAAAAAAGTTTATTATTAAAATCTCCATTTGAAAAAGGAGATTTTATAAAATTATTTATTATCACTAATTCTAAAGAAGTCTTCGATATCAAATCTATAACTTTGTGGTCCTCTGATTTTAAATAGGATGTTTGGATTAAAAACTGATCTACGAATTTCAAAACCTTGGATTGGATTTGACACTCATCTTAATAATTCGCTTGGAACAGTATCTTTTGTTGGTGTCCCTGTGATAGGATCAACTTTAAAAATTGGTTTTTTACCCGCTTCTATGTCAGTGTTTCTTGCAATATATATCCCATCAACACGAGCAGTAAATGGATTAACTTTAGGATCTTGTGGGTTATATTTTTCAACACGTTCACCATAAAGGTTTGCGGATGTTAATGCTTTTTGAAAGTCGTTGTCGTTTGTCAATAATGTATTATTTGCATAAGTAGTTACATGCACATGTGGCATTCAACCTCCGTTAGTTGCTGATGTTCCTAAATAAGCAAGTGTATCCCCTTTTTTAAAAGGTTGTGGGTGTGCCGGAGAAACATTATCTAAAATATCATATACACTAGTCGACTTGTCTTTTCCAATTGTGATTGTTTTAGGTGATCAATTAAAGGTTTTATTGTTCATTGTCAAGTTAGCATCTAAGTGTATAAATCCGATGTATACTCAACGATCATCGTTTGTATCATAAGTTCCGAAGTATTCTTGTAGAATTTTAGGTGAAAGGTTAAGTTTTGTTAATTTAACTCTTGTGAGCATTACAGTTCCTACACCTTGTCCTGTTTTGATTTGTGCATTTGAAAGGTGTGCATTATATACTGCGACAACTTCACCATCATAAGGAGCGATAACTGGGGTGTGTTCTTTGGCTAAATAGTCTTCACCAACATGGATAGCGATCGGGGTTTTAACATCATCTAAATAAAATGAACGAGTTGAATCATAACCTCCTGAAAATAAGTTGCTTCCATAATCGTTATAAATTGACTGATTAACTCTTGATAAATCAGAATATGTAAGATGTCCAGCATGGAAGTTATATGCATGTGGATTTGCTTGCATAAAGTTGCTATCAAAGATTTCAGCAAATTTACCTACTCCAATATGTTTTTGTAGTTTTACGATTTTACCATCATATATAGCAGTAAAAGTTAAATATCCATTGCGATAATCAGTTGATTTAAATGAGTCTTTAAGGTATTTAAAATCATAGTTTATTGGTAAAATGGTAATATCTGAAACATTGTCTTTGAATCCTTGTTCTTCAAAGTTTTGGTTATAAATATTTCAGTTTGCAGGTTTTGCTAATAAGTTTGCCCGAATTTTTTCATCACGTAATACTGTGTTGTCTTTATCAAATGTAAGGTTAACTATTTTGTTAAATCCTACATTTGCAAAAGGAAATTTTTCATATCCTTTTTGGGTATTATCATAACCATTTGCAATTCTGATTTTAACAGTTAACTGATCGATTTTTGGTGAGTGAGTAAAATTAACATCATCAATAAAAATTTTAATAATTTGTTTATTTTTATATGGACTAAGTAAATTAGAAAAATCTGGATATGTTAAATTAAACATCGATGCAAGTTGTTTACGATTTAAATCATCAAAACTATAAATAGCATTTGATTTATCATCGATTAATGCTTGAATTTTAGCAAAAGCAGGATCAGATTTATCTTTAATAGATATTTTAATTGCATCACCTTGTGTTAAATTTTGCAACTTTTTAGATAAATCATTTACATCTTTGTAATTTTTTTCATCACTTGTTGATAATTTTATTCCTTTAAGAACAAAATTAACTTTGGTTTCAGCCTTTAAATTTAAATTCTTTCCTGTTGCTTCAACAGGGATAAGAATTTTCATCGGAATTATGATGTCATTATTATTATTGATATCTTGGCGAATGTTGTGATAGTCATATTCATATGATAACTTAGCAGCTTGTTCATCAGTTACTAATTTTTTGTCTTTCAAGATTTGTGTAAATGCAGCATCGTTAAAATCAAGGTAATCAGTTATATAGTTGTTATTACTTAGGTTTTTAAAAGTTATATTTGATGCATTAGTATTAGCTTTAAATTGTAATACTTGTGAAGATACATCGTTATATTTAAAATAATCACTAATTCTTCTTAAAAATAATGTTTCATTAGTCAGTTTTGTTTTATTATCTGCATTCCCTTTGGCACGAAGTGCTTTAAGTTCAACTTGCTGTGGGTCTAGTGGTGTACCTGGTTTTGGTTCAGGATTGGTTTCTTGTTGTGTATTTGCTGCTTTTTGAATTGCTGTATTAATATCAGAAAAAATTGCACTAAGATCTTCAAGGGTGTTTGCTTGTCCGATTCTGTTTTGGAAATCCTGTTTTTGTTCAGGTGTAAGTTTATCAGAAGCAAGTGCTTTTGTAATTTCATCTCTTTTTTGTTGTTTTGGATCAACTTCCTTTTTAACGGTCGCTTGGTGTGAACAAGCGATTGCAACTGGAGCAATTACAATAGGGGATAAAGACAAAAATAATTTTTTAAATTTTTTAAACATAGAGCCTTTCTTATAGATTAGAAATTAAGTTTCATTGGAACACTTTTGCCTATTTCAACTGCAACAATTCCGTAAATGAGTGGGATAATAACAGTAAATAAAAGTGTTGTGGTGATTTTTATAGTCTCTAATAACATTAATTGTTTTATTTGTTTTGTTTTTTGATCATTTGATTTGATACTTTTTAGATGATATAAAATTTCAATAACTATTAATAAATAAGCAATCACATTAAAAACTATATCAAAGGCAAAGAAACCAAAAAAACTTGAAATAAATAAAAAGATTCAAACAACTATTAATGTTATAAAAAGTTTGAAGTAAGGGTTTGTTCCATAATTTGTGTCGTTGATATAACCTACCATTGGAACGATAATAACAAAAGTTGTAATAAAAATAAATTCTTTGATAATATATTTTCATCAACTTTCATTATATGGATGTCTTACTTTTAATAAATCTCAAATTTGTAAAGTTTGAAAAATTTCTTTATATTCCTTACTTTTAGATAATGAATTTTTTACTAAGAAAAATATTCCAGCAAAAATAATTAATCCACCAAAAGCACCTGAAAATTGCCCGCCTATTAAATAGTAAACACCTTTATCTAATGTCCCTGCCTCACCTGTAGAAATGCTAAATCCTTGCAATCTAGTTTGTAAAATCACACTTAATGGATTTAGCTGTGGAAATGCAGGAACATTTGCGGTGAAGTATGATAAAGCTCATGGTATGATAAATGCTAAAAAAGTAGCTAATGTGAATCCGATGGTATTAAAAAGCTTTTCGTTTTTGGGTTTATGCATATATTTTATTAAAAGTCATAACAAAATAAAAAATACAAGTGTAAAAGAAGCGAAAAACTCAAATAGAAAAGCACTTTTGTTTCAATAAGTTGATAATAACTGTTTTGCTGTCATAATTTCCTTAGTTATATGTTTTATTGGTAAAGCATATACTTTGTATAAAAAGTAAGTTATGAAAATAATAGCACAAAATTATACAAGTAAACTAAAAAGATTAAAAAAATAGCAATAATTAAGGTAAAAATTGCTATTTTTTTCATTTTTTAATTTTCACAAAAATAAATTTTATTAACATTATTTTGTGTAATATTTATAAAATATTTATAAATACGACTTTTTTATCTATATATAGTATTTAAACAAATTTAAATTATTTTTTAATTTTACTTTTTATGGTTAATGGTTTCATGATTCTTGATGAGAAAAAAATATTATCACCATCAGAAATTGATTCATCAGGTTTTTCCTCTATTTCATCTTTTGATCTCAAGGATTTCATAATTCAACTCATCTCAGAAGGCTCTAAATTAGGGTCTAAATATTCCTTTACATTTAATCCATCAGATAAGCCTTCATAAATAAGATGTAATTGATTAAGACTATATGCATAGGGTTCAAAGTTATTTTCTTCTACAAACTTCTTAAACCTTCTTGTTATTTCGTATGATAATTCTTTATGTTCTTCAATATCACTAATTTCTCATGAAATATCTTTATGGATTATATTAATCTTTCTATTGATTGCTTCTCATTCTTTTATTGCTGCATTATTGTTTGGATCATCAGATGATTTGGATATCTCTGCGATTTCATCATTATATTCTGATTCCATTTCAGTTATATTAGTTATGATGTAAAAGTAAAATTTTATTTCATTACCTAAATAAAGGATATTAAAGTTTGTTGAATTATTTTCTGATGTTATTTCAATTAAACCTCTATATTCGGTGTCATATTTTGTAAAATCTAATACCGAACTTAATAAATGTTCATGTGCAAAAACATCAATGGTGTTTTTATCTAAGATAATTTTTTTATTTTTAACAAACGATGTTTGAAAGAGTTTTTTATCAATTCTATATAATGTGGATACATTCATATAAACAGGAATAAAATCTAGTGAATTATTTAAGAAAATATCATATTCATTTTCAAAATCCCTAATACTTCTTCTAGTTTTATTACGTTCATAAGCTAGTAAAAAATATGTCATTCCTTTAAAATCAAATAATTTACAAAGAATTGCACCTTTTAATTTTGATAAAACAACTTTGTTTTCAAGTTCTTTTAGAGTTTTTTGCATTATACCTTCCTAGTTAGTCTTTTGATTATTTTTGATTGTTATGTCATCATCTCAATAAATATCAGTATATTTTTTAGGATATAAGAAACTATTGTGTTTGATATATTCATAAAATGAATCTTGATTAATTTTATTGTCTTTTGAACCGAAAACATTGCGTACTTGTCCGGCGAATAAGTGTGCCGAAATAGCTCCATCAAATGAATTTCATCCTTCGGTTATCAGACCTACTACATTACCTTTTTCATCGTATACACCACTACCTGATGCACCACCGGCTAAATCAATCCCTACACGGTTGAATGATATCTTGGTTGATTTATATCTTGTTTGTTCATAATCTAAATCATTCATAAAGTATGGCATATACATTAATATGTATTCTCGATAACGGATTGATTTAACTGTTTCAGGACCAATCGTTCTTTCACCAGGGAATGAAGCAACATATCAATTTAATGCATCGAAATCTTGTAAGTATTTAACTTCATTACTGAGTTTTGTAGGTGCTAAGTTTTTTCAGTTTAAAATATATTTAATCGATTCTTTTGTTTGTGCATCCATTTGAATTTTTGATAAATCTACTCCTTGATATTGCTCAAAAATAGATCTTAAATCAATTGTTGCAATTACTAAGTCTTGATTTGCTGCAATATTATTTTCTTGATATCTTCCTTCATTATCAATGAAACTTCCGATATTATAGTAATCTTTAATAAGTTGATAGTTATATTTATAATTTTCAAACGCATAAATTTTAGTCAATTTTCCATCTTGTACACTAGGACCAGTTTGGTATGTTCCTGCAGCAGGACGATCTAATAAAGTTGGAATGTAAAAACTTGTAGGAGTATTCGGAACTGGAACATGCACAGCAACATGGTGGTTAGTCATTACATAGAAGCGATAATCATTATCATCATCTGGTTTAACCTTACCAATTAAGTTTCAAGTTCCTACACTGATTCTAAATGCACGTTGTCGCATTAAGTCAGCAGCACCTGATTTATCTTCTTTAAATAAACGTTTTGATTGTCAAGTTTTTATATCATCAACTGACATACCTGGAGAAAAGCTAAAATCATAGTTTTTATTTATATTTTCATTTAGGTATGATATTTTTGGATTAAAGTTTGATAATGCATCAACTTTATCTGAGTTGTATTCGATTTTAACATTTTCATTTGTATGAATTACAGCGATTCTAGCAGGTCCGATGAAAACATTTTTTTCTAAACCTATATTATGTGTGGCTATATCTTGGGTAAAATTATAATCTTTATCCTTAGAAATTACTTTTAAGGTAATAGTATTGTTAGAACTATCATAATATAAATTAAAACTAAATTTTGCATTTATTTTATTATAGTTGTGTTCTTGAACAGCTTGTGAAGTAAAAATTTGATAAAAATAAAAGTTTAAGTTCTCTAATTTACCAGTTTGCTTGAGTTTGGTTAAATTAAAAGGTAAACGAACTGTTGAATTTATTGTGTAAGCATAGTATAAGTCATAATTTGTGCGATCATGTAATTCAAATTCAAAATCAAACATCATTAATGATTCATTTTCAGGAATTTGATCAAGGTTTTTAAAATTAGATAATTTCTTAGTTAATGAAGCGGTTTTGTTTGAATTATCAATGTTAAATAATTTTGCTTTAACTTGTTCTCTTGGACCAAAAAGTTGAATTTTTTTGGTTTCTGAATTTTTGTTAAATTTATATACGATCGGGTTTGGATATGCTTGATTTAAAAATTCACGATCCTTGATGAATGTATAATCGGATAAATATTCTGAAACAGATCATAGATTATATAAACTAAAATCAACAGTATCGTTTGCGTAATTTGCTAGTCATTTTTTTCTTAAATCATAGCGACTAAAATCATTTGTGGTTCTGCGTTCAATTCCGTTTGCAGAGAAATTATTTTGATCAACACTTGCATAATTAAAATGATATGCCAGTGTTTTTTGTAGGTTTGCAGCAACATCAATAGTAGCTAATTGTTTATAGGTAACAGGTTTTACGATTCGGACTTTTTTTAGTGTATATTTAATATATTCATTAAAATTAGGTAGTTCAAATTTTCATAAATCATCAAATCTTACCATTATGTGCTTTGTGGGTTCAAATCCTAATACTAATTGATTATCATAGTTTTGTGTTTCTTTTTCAAACATAAAATCAAAGTACATATTTTTTAGGTATTTTAAGTTATGTGAATTAAAATTAAAGAAAGCAGAGGCATAAACTTTTTTAGTATTTTGATCCATATAATAATTAAAATAACTTAAATTATTATTTTCAATTGTTGTTATATTAAATTGGTATTTTTTATCTTCACTTAAATCAATAAATCCATCATTTAATAAAATATTAGTTATAACATATGAAATATTTGCATTTGAAAGTTGATTTATATCAAAACTTGCAATATTATTATTAATTGTTGGGGTTATAGTTCGAATAAATGGAATATTGTGATCAATTCCTTTAACTATAAAACTTAGATTATTAGCATTTGTAACATTAGAATTTAATGTAACATTCACTTTTTGAGCATTTTGATCAACTGTTATTGAATTAATATCATATGTATTTTTACTTGAATCAAAATTAATTTCAGTTAATGGTAAATCATGTATTTGTGTGGTGGTGCTAGTATTATAAACAAATGATACAATTTGATCACCAGCTAAAATGGTTGCATGATAATCATCAATTCTTCTAGTAGCAGTTACTTCAACGATGTTATTATTGCGTCATACCTTTAATTTTGTATTATTTAGATATGCTAAACGATCTGGATAAGTCTTCTTCCGAACTTTAACAAATACATCGATGTTATTACCTGTTTTAGGTTGTATTGAAATGCTTCTGATGTTTGCATCAACAGTAGTATCAAAATTAAATGTATATGGATGGATTCCAAAACTACTATTGAATGTTTTAATACTTTGATTGTTGTCATCTATCAATCCAATTAAGTCAATTGTCGCAGAGTGATCATATGGTATTTCATATAGATAATGATCATATTTCATTGAGGTTGCTGATATACTTTCTTCGACATTATTCTTACGAATTTTTAGTGTGTATGCTTTTGCAAAAGAGTTAGGAACTAAAAAATTTAATCTGTATTTTTGATGTGTAGAATCATATATATAACTTTTTAATTGAGCAAATGTACTATTATTTTGCTTGTTTTCGCTTGTTTCTTTTTGAGTAAAATAATCACTATGATTTGTGTTGTTTGATTTAATACTATCCAAAGTTAATTGATCACTTGTTTTGCTAGTTGCTGTATTTTGTAAATCATAAACAACAGGAATGTTATTTTGTTTAATTGCACTATATTTAGGTTCTAACAAAGCATTTGATTGTATTTTCTGATTTGGTGTTGTAAAAGTTTTATTATTTTGGAAAGTCATGTTTACATTTAATGGATTTGAACTACCTGCATCAGAATAAAGACTTACACCTTTAATAATATATGTTGTATTCGGATCTAGGTTTAAAAAACTGATTTGTTTATGTTTCAAACTCGATCTAAGTGATCTATATTCTTGATTTTGATCGCTTGATTTTACCACTTTTAACTCTATATAACCATTAAAATCAGAATTTGTATTAAAACCTAACACATAACTATCTTGATTTTGACTTAGATTATCATTAAAAGTTACATTTATATTTAATGAAGGTGTATTAAATTCTGGATAATTATTAATCGAAATGTTATCAAGCTTAGAAAGTTGATTTTCGCTTCCTTGTTCAAAGAAATCTATTGATTTAATGCGATATTTACTATTAAAATCAAGATTATTAAAACTAAATGAAGGATTTTTATCATTTATAGTAACAATATTTGATGTAATATCTTGGTTAATAACTTGATTATTACTGTCTATTGGATTTACTGTAATTTGTGCAAATTTATTTGCTAAATCTTGATCTGAATCAAGTTTTAGCAAAACATTGAATTGATTTTGGTAGCTAACACTGCTAACAGTTGCATTAATATCAATTTTTTGGTGATTATTTGGATTTTGATTTTCAGAACCTGGATTTTGTTCTTTGCTTTCTTCGTGTTCTTTATCAGGCATATTGCCAGAATGTGGATTTTGTGGATTTTCTGATCCTTTTTTATCATCTCCATCACCATTTTTTCCTTGTTGGTTGTTACCATTTTTATCTTCGCTACCATTTGATTCTTGATTTAATGTTGTAAATGATAAAGAGCGATTATCAACTGTATTTAAAAAACCAATCTTATTATTATTTTGCAACAAATTATCTATTTTATAAGTTGTATTAGGACTTAATCCATCGATACTTACTCTTACATGATTACTATTTATATTCACATTTTGCACTATATTTCTTATTTTAGATGTTTTTAAATCCTTAAGAGCAATTTTTAATTGATCATTTTTATGCAATGTCGCACTAAAATAAAGTTCTATAGCAGCAGAATTATCAGTTACATTATCAACCGTGATAGTATTTACTTTTAAAGCGTTTTTATTTTCATCGTTTTTAGGATTATTTATTGGTTTTTTTGAACCATAATTGCCATTATCATTTGATGTACAAGCTGATGCAATTGTAGGAAGTAAAATAGCAGAAGAAATAAATAATTTGGAAATGATGCGTTTATATTTTTTATTTTTCATAATAACCTCTTTACATGTTATTTTAAGTATACAAAAATATTAGCAAATTCTACAGATTTTATTATTCATTTTACAAAAACCAGCATAAACAAAAATACATGTTTTGTAAGATTAAAATAAAGTCATTTGATCATTTTCCTGCAAGTGATCTAGTATTTTAAGTTCTAATAACCTTTTATACAAAGTTTGATTGATTCCACTTCGTGTTTTAAAGTCTTCACGTGATTTAAATTTCATTTCAGAACGAGCAGCAACAAGTTTTTCGGCAGCAGCAATACCTAAACTCTTAATAGTTGTAAATGGAGGTATTAGACAGTTATTTTCATAATCAATAACTCATTCCTTAACTTTTGAAATTTCTAAATTTATATTACTAATGCTAAATCCACGAGCATAGCATTCACGTGCTATTTCTAAGGTAGTTAGAAGTTGTTTGTCATTCACTTTAGGATTTACCAATGCATTTAATTCACGAATTTTTTCATTTATTTTATGCATCCCAATATCTTCTACTAAGGTATCCAAGTCAAATTCTTCAACACGGGTACTAAAATAAGTTGCATAATACTCTAATGGTTTATATAATTTAAATCATGCAACACGTCATGCCATTAAAACATAAGCAGTAGCATGGGCTTTTGGAAACATATATTTAATTAATTTCATACTTTTTATTGCTCATTCAGGTACATTATGTGTTCGTAATTCATTTTCTTCTTCAGGTGTTAATCCTTTCCCTTTACGTACTTTCTCCATAATGTTAAATGAATAAAGTGGATCAACACCAAGAGAGATAAGAAAATTCATAATATCATCGCGACAGGAGATAACTTCGTTCAATGACATACCGTGTTCTTTAACTAAATCCTGTGCATTACCTTTTCATACATCGGTTCCGTGTGAAAGGCCAGAAAGCGAAATTAAATCAGCAAATGATTTAGGTTGTGCTTCAGCAAGCATTTTACGAACAAATTGTGTACCAAATTCTGGTAATCCTAATGCTCCAGTTGTTTCATTACCGATGTCATCTGGTTTGATGTTCATAGCTTTTGTTGAATAAAAAAGTGACATTACTTTTGCATCTTTTTTAGGAATGTCAGTTTTAACATTTAAACCTGTTAATGTCTCTAACATTTTAATTGCTGTTGGATCAACATGTCCTAAAATATCAAACTTAATAATATTATCGTGAATTGCACGATAATCCAAATGTGTAGTTTTTCAATCTAATTTAATATCATCAGCAGGGAAATTAATCGGGGTAAAGTCTTCGACACTAAATTGATTTGGTATGATAATGATTCCACCCGGATGCTGTCCAGTTGTGCGCTTGACACCTTCTAATTTAGTTGATAAAAAGTCAATAAAATCGTTTGAATATGGAATATTAAATTCTTCAGCCATATTTTTTATATAACCGAAACCTGTACGTCCTTGTATTGTTGAGATTGTCCCAGCACGAAAAGTTTTATCTTCACCAAAGATATGTTTGATTTCATCATGAATATTTTTTTGATAATCACCTGAGAAGTTTAAATCAATATCAGGAACTTTATCGGCATTAAAACCTAAAAAAGTTTCAAACGGAATTGAATTACCATCTTTATCCATAATAGTTGCACATATAGGACAATTTTTATCATCTAAATCAAAGCCGGATGTGGTAGGTGGATTTTCAACTAATTCAAAATGCTTGCATTTATCGCAAATATAATGTGGTGGAAGAGGATTTACTTCGGTAATACCCGCTAAAGTTGCAACTAAAGAAGAACCGACACTACCACGACTTCCTACTAAATACCCGTTATCAAGTGATTTTTTAACCAAAAGATGTGAAATTCAGTAGATCACATCAAAGTCATATTTTAAAATGGGATCTAATTCACTTTTGATGCGTTCTGAAATAATTTGTGGTAAATTTTCTCCATATTTATCTTTTGCAGTCTGATAAACTAAATTCTTAAGTTTTTCTTTTGAATTTTCAACTGTAGGAGTATACAATTTATCTTTAATAACAACGATGTCATCATCAATCATCTGTGAAATTTTATGGCTGTTATCAATTACAATTTGCTTAGCTAATTCAGGATTTAAATAACTAAAGCCATCAAGCATTTGTTTGGTATTTAAATAATATAAATCAGGGATAACAGTAAAATCAATTCGTTTTATTGTGTCTTTTTGATTATCATCTTCATTATCTTTGCTACGTTCTTCTTTGCTATTTTTGGTTTTAAGTAAAAAATGACGACTTCCACCTAGGCCTTTTGCATAAACAAGACTCTTATAAAAAATTTGATCATTAGGATTTTCATAACGACAATCCCCGATCGCTACAACAATTTTGTTTTTTGAAAGTGCTAATTTGATAACTTGTTTCAAAAGATTTTCAATCTGTTCTTTTGTATATTCAGTGTTTATATATAAATGTTTTAATGCATCAATATGCGGAATTTCGATATAGTCACAGCGATCTATAACTTCATTTATTTTCAAATCTGATGAATATATTAGTGCATTAATTAATTCACCTTTTAGTCCACCAGAACCTATTAGAATATTCTTTTTACCCTGTAAATCATTATAAAAAAGTTTTGGTTGTCCTCAAAATCTTTGTGTTAGAGTCATTGAAACCAGCTGAAAAAGTTCTTTTAATCCCAACTGATTCTTAGCCAAGATGCTGTATTGATAATTTGAACGAACTTTTTTATAAAATGCTTCAGGATTAGGTAAATAATGATATAAATCACCTAGTGTCAATACTTGTTGTTGTTGAAAACTAAAAAGCGATTGAATAAAAGCAAGAGAAAGTATTTCTGCATCATAGTCAGCACGGTGTGCTACAGATGAGTTGTATTCAACATTGAAATAACTGCAAAAATCTCCTAATGAGTGCTTGTTTTTATCAGAAAATAAAAGTCTAGAAATCATCAATGAATCGATAAAAACTGTATTAGGAAGTTTCATATTATTATCGATAAATTTTTGTAAGATAAAATGCATATCGAAATTAGCATTGTGTGCTACAGCGATTTTGTTATTTAATAAATTATAGATTTTTTGTAATCCTTCTTTCAAATCTAATCCATAATCATCCAGCATCGATTGAGTTATATTGGTAAGTTTTTGAGTAAATTCAGAGAGCTTACTGTTGCATTTGATAAAAAATTGTTCACTACCTATTTTTTTACCATTTTGAACTACAGTAGCACCAAATTCAATTATTTCACCTAGTTTGGGAGAAAGTGAAGTTGTTTCAATATCGAAAATCACATATTCACTTTCAACTAATTTGATATTTGCATCAAAGTCTTTTGTTAATATTATTTGATTATTTTCATTTATTAAATCTAAACTTGCTCCATAAATAGGTTTGATTCCTGCTTTTTTTGCTTCAGCAACAAATTTGGGGAAAGATTGCACACTATTTGAATCTAAAATAGCCACTGCTTTATGTCCCATTTGTTTAGCAATTTTAACTATATCAGCTGCATCAAAGACACTGTCCATTGCATTCATCTTGGATTTTGTATTTAATTCGATTCTTTTTTCTTCATTATCATCAACTCTTAATGAAACAGGATTATTAATTTTTGTAATTGAATAAATTCTTAATGTTCGACGGTATTCAGCACCAACTTGTTTGAAAATTAATACCCCGTTGATTTTGACAAAATCATTTATTTTAAAGGTTTCAACTTGTTCTGCATCATTATTTAGATATTGAATACATTGCAACGCATCTGAAAAATCTGTTATAAAGTACTTATTAATTTTGTAATTTGCATTATCAGATATATCGGTTTTATAAATCATTCCTTCAACACTAATATAATGCTGTTCTTTATTGTGGTCTAAATTATCAATATCCTTGATTGATGTTTTATAATACTCTTTTGATTTTCTTTTGATTAACGGTTTATTGCTATTTTGTGCAGGGATTTCAACTCTAACTTGTTCTTCTTTGAGTTTTTGATATACTAAATTTAAATCAACATTAGGGATCTCTTCTTCAATAACTTTTTCATAAAATTGAGATCCGATTTGAAATTTCAATAAACCAAATTCGTGCATTTTTTTAGTTAAAAATTCAATTGCTTCAACTACCTCGTACTTAATACTTGCATCATCGTATAAAATAAATCACTTTTGATTTTCGTGATTTACATAAAGATTTTTAGGTGTTTGATTTAGCATGTTATCCAAATTTACAAACATTTTACTTTTTGTTTTTGACTTAATAATAGTGGTAATATAATCACGAAACATCGGAGCATCGATAACATAGTCATTAATGCTATAAATAACACGGTATTTGCTTCCTCGTTCGCTTTTTAATGCTTTTAGAAGTTTTACTAAATCAGTTATTTTTGGTGCATATGGTAGCTTTAAATCTACTTCAATAATTCTTTTTGAATTTCGTGTTTGCAGTTCTGAAATTGTAGTAATGTATGCTTCAGAAAATGCTTCAATATTTCCTAAACCAATTTCTGAAGCAAAGTTTGCAAAGGTGCGATCTTTGTAAAAACTCATTTTATCCCCTAAATAATGCTAAAAATGTTCAAATAAAGAAGATTAGTGAAATACTATCGATTCGATCAACAATTCCACCGTGACCTGCTAAAATTCTCGAAAAATCTTTTATTGCTAATTTACGTTTTATAAAAGAAAAATATAAATCACCTGTAATTGCAGCAATTGGCGCTAATGTAAGTAAAATAACTATTGCAGCAGTGGTATTTTTAGATGAATTTAGAACAGATGCAACATCGGTATTAATATCATACCCCTTTGCAACTCCAAAATAAGCATAAATAAACACAAAACTAATTATTAGTGCAGCAACATACCCTACAAAAGCACCTTCTCAAGTCTTTTTAGACGAAATTAATGGTGCCATTTTATTTTTAAACATCTTATGTCCTAGGTATTTTCCGCCAAAATATCCACCTATATCCGAACTAACAGCGATTAAAATAAATAAGAGGATATATTCTAAGCCAGATGAAACAGTGTTTAAAAATAAAAATGTTTTTATGAAAAAACTTAATATTAAACTAGTTAGTAAAAACAACAATGCCTTTAAAAATAATTCTGTAAAATAAACATTTTTGATAATGATAATTCTAAAGATAATAAAAATAAGAACATTAACCAATAACATCAAGTGTGCTTGTCAATCAGTTCATAATCTTAATTCAAAAGCATCCAAACTGCTTATATTACTTGATGTGATAACTAAGTTTAAAAAATTAGTTCCTAAAAACATTAATGAATTTAGCAACAGTGCTTGAATAGCAGCATAAATTTTATGCTGTAAAAAGGCTAAGGAAACTTCAAAAAAGATTCAATATGCAAAAATGAAAACAAAAATCAATGCTATTGCTCGCACTGCTCAAAAACCACCTAATGAGCTTTGATATAATGGATATGATCAATAAAAACTATATCGTGTTAGCACCAATAAAGCAACTAATGCAATTAACATTATTAATGCAGGGATTAATCTAGATTTTAAAAAACTCTCTTTATTTATAGACATAATTAATATTATACATTTTATGCTTTGAATTTTTATTTAAATATATAATATTTCAAAATAAAGGAGTAAAATGGAAAAAATTAATATCGGTTATACAAATGAATCATATCACGATGGTGATTACTTTTTGCAATATAAAAAGTTTGATAAATTTAATCATAAACTTGATTATAGCATCCTTTCAGTGTTTGATTTTGTACCAAAATTACTTGAAAATGATCAAAATCATTCAAAATGGGAGTTTATTAAAAATTTAAAGGTAGATTTTAGCACATCTGATTTACATCAAATTGCTGATAACTTTCGTAAATTACATGATTCAGGTTTAAAATTTCCAAAAACTAATCATGCGGCACGTGTTAAAGAATACCGTCGCATTATAAGAGACAAAGGCTTGAAAGTACCTGTTATCGATGAATATTATAAACGCATCAATAACATCCTTTCTCATAGCGAAAATAATCGTCCATTGCATAATGACTTATGATCTGGCAATATAGTTAAAGATGAACAAGGAAAAATTTATTTTGTAGATTGAGAATATGCATCTATGGGTGATAAGCATTTTGATTTAGCATACTTTATTTGTGGTTCATTTTTAAATCCAGAGCAAGAACAAATTTTCTTAGATCGTTATGAAAATTATTGAGAAGAATATTTAATTCAACAAAAAATCTTTGTTTATTACCTTGTAATTTTGTGAATTAATGAAAAAGATAATAAACCTTATGATGATAGTGCATCAGTTGCGAAACTTAAAGAGATGGTGCAATTATACGAGTACAAAAAAGCTAATAATTTATTCAAAAAATAAATTTTGCTAAAATAAAAATATGATATTTAATTTGAATGATTTGTTTATGTATTTTGATGTAGACATTCCAGGTAGAGCAGCAGAAAAAATACCTAAAAACACCTTAATTCCCTTGGGAGTATTATTTGTTGTTTTAGCATTAATTTGTTTTGTAATTTATGCTAAATATTCCATAGCAAAAATTCGTAATTATAAGCAGTTACAAATGGATGAATATAATCGTGATAACCCTAGAAACAAAAAAACTACTTATGAAGCAACCGGAATGTATTTACCTGCTTGGCAGCGAGCAAAGTATAATATTCCATTATTTTTAGGTGTAGTTTTTATCGCATCTGCATTTATTATGTTTATGTTGTTGTTAAAAAGTTAATAATATCCTTAATATAAAATAAAAAATAGTTATAATTTTTATATATAAGGATAAACAAATTATGGATAAAAAACAAAAAAGAATATATTTTTTGACTTGAGGTTTTTTTGGGTTATTTATTTTACAACAATTAATTGCAACTGTTTATATAATTATTTTATTTGTAGGAATAATAAAGAGTATAAGTGATGATGAAAAATTAAATGAAACAGAAACAGGATATAAAATTTTGAATTTTTTAGCTGATTCTTCATCCCCTGTAGCAATTGTTTCTTATGTTATTTTTGCAATTATGTTTATTATTGGTATAGTTACCTTGGTTTTCCTCTATCACGATGATTTTCAAAGTATTCAAATGCAGAAAATTAAGAAATTATGACCTTTTATGTATGCTTTGCTTGCACTTAGCATTGCATCTCATAATATTCCATACCTTAATTATGTCAGCACATTAGGATTATTAGGTATTTTTGCATTAGGTGGAATAATAATACATAACTTTAGAATGATAAATAAAATTAAAATAGTTAATGATTTAAATATAAATAGTTCTTATCCTAATATTAATTTAGATATAGAAGACATTGATATAGAAACAAAAGATAAAATAGAATAATAAAAACACATTAATTTGTGTTTTTATATCTAAGAAAGGAGAGTTTTGAATCAAGATATTATTTATAGTGGTTTAACATCACAACAAGCAAAACAAAAACAACAAGAAAATGGATTTAATAAAATTACTAGTGAAAAAAAATTAAATATTTTTAAAGTTTTTATATCACAATTTAAAGACTTTATGATTATTTTGCTTTTAATTGCTGCAGCTTTTTCATTTGCAGTTGCAATATATGAAACAGTAAGTAAAAATTCTAAAAGTCAAACGGATATTATTGTTGGATTTATTGAACCTTTAATTATTTTAATAGTGATAGTTTTAAATTCGATTTTAGGTACATATCAAGAAATAAAAAGTGATCAAGCAGTTAAAGCATTAGAAAAAAACAATCAATTGATTTCTAAAGTGTATCGTGATGGACAACTGATGCATTTACCGGCTGAAGAATTGGTTGTAGGTGATATTATTGTTTTAGATGCAGGAGATTATGCCGGAGCCGATGCAAAAATATTGCAAGCTTACTGTGTTAATGTTGTTGAAGCGGCCTTGACTGGTGAATCATTACCTGTTGAAAAAAACGCATTAGAAGATAATCAACATCAAAATATTATTGAAAATACCAATCGCGTTTTTGCGGGAACTTATTTAACTAACGGACACTGTGTTGCAGAAGTAGTCGCAATTGGAAAAGACACTCAAATAGGTAATATTAATAAACTGATTCAAGAACAAAAACCGCAATTTACTCCTTTACAAATTAAACTTAATAAATTAAGTAAACTTTTTGGAATATCAGGTGTTGTTTTATTAGTTATAACAACAGTTATTCAATTTATTATTTCAAATGTTTTCACAAACATTTGAAATAACCCAGAAGTTTATTCTAATGCTGTAATAATAGGGATTTCACTGGCTGTTGCTGCTATTCCAGAAGGATTGATTACTTTTACAACTGTGTTATTGGCTATTGGTGTAGCAACAATGACTAAAAAACATGTCATTATTAAAGCATTTCCTGCGGTTGAGACTTTAGGAGCTACTAGTGTAATCTGTTCAGATAAAACCGGAACACTTACTGAAAATAAAATGACTGTAATGCATTTATATGATGCAATTGATCCAGATGTTCCATATGAAAAATCTTCGGCATTAGGTGCTTTTGTTGCTTGTTGTGATGCTAGTGTGCAAATAGGAGAAAATGGAGAATACATTGAAGTAGGGGACCCAACCGAAACTGGAATACTTAGGTTTGGACTAGATAACCAAAACTCTGCTCAGATGTTTTATCAAGCTTTTCAAAAATTAGATTCACTTCCTTTTGATTCAGATCGAAAAACAATGTCAGTTTTGGTAAAGAATCCGAAAGGAGAAAAAATTCTAATAACTAAAGGTGCCCCTGATGTAATTTTTGCTAAGAGCAAGGATGCTAGTGAATATCAATACCAATTAAATGAAAGTTGGGCACAAAAATCTTACCGTGTAATCGCAGTTGGTTATAAAAAAATGGATGCAAGTGCTGAAAAAATTACATTTGATGATGAAAATAATTTAGTCTTTTTAGGACTTATCGCAATGCAAGATCCACCTCGGGCAGGAGTTAAAGAAAGTATTGAAATAGCAAAACAAGCTGGTATCCACCCTGTTATGATTACCGGTGACCATCTTACTACTGCTACAGCAATAGCTACTGATTTAGGAATTTATAAATATGGTGATAAAGCTATCACAGGAGCTCAATTAGCAACGATGACTGATGATGAGTTATATAAAAATGTTCGTAATATTAGTGTCTATGCTCGTGTGTCACCGACTGATAAATTAAGAATAGTGAAAGCTTGACAAGGTTATCATGAAGTAGTAGCAATGACTGGTGATGGAGTAAATGATGCTCCTGCTTTAAAAGCATCCGATGTTGGTGTTGCAATGGGGATTACAGGGACTGATGTATCAAAACAAGCAGCAGATGTGATTTTGACTGATGATAACTTCACTACAATTGTTAAAGGAATTAAAAGTGGTCGCGAAACATATAATCGCATCAAAACTGTTATTTTAAACCTTTTAGTTTCTTCATTAAGTGAAATTATTGTAATGATTATCGGATTGTTTGTTTTATCAATTATCTTTAAAAAACACATCGCGGATGCTGAAGTAATAGTGCTATCGGCTTCACAACTTTTATGAATTAACTTATTAACTCATGGACTACCAGCGATTGCACTAGGTATGACACCAAGCAATTTAGATGTGATGCAGCAAAAACCTATTAATAAGAACCAGAGTATTTTTGCAAATGGTTTATGAAAGCAATTACTTATTCAAAGTGTAATTATCTCAATTGGTGCTCTATTAGCATATTTGACAGCTGCTTTAGTGGCCATTTCTAATAACATCAAAGGCGATGATTTTATCAAACTGACATCTACTGCAACATTCATTGCCTTAGGAGTTGGTGCAAGTATTAATTCAATTAATTTGATGTCTGTAAAATCTATCTTTAGATGTAATATTAAAGAATATAAATTAGTTTATGCAGCATCACTATTTTCATTGATTTGTGTAATCTTTGTAGCATTTGTACCTGGAATAAGAGTAGCATTTAAAATGGCTGATATCTCTAAGATAGCTAATTATAATGTTGCATATTCGTTAGCACCGATATTATTTGGATTATTGCTTACTATATATTTTGAAGCAAGCAAACTAATAAAATGATACAAAAAACCTAAAACTGCATAGTTTTCTATGTAGTTTTTTAATCTCATAGTGATATAATTTTACTATGAAATTAGTTGTAAATTTAGATAATGACGCAGATAAAAATCTTCATGTTTATATAGCAAAACAAGAAAATTATGATGGTATGGATAAAATGACTAATGTTGTGGATTTAGGATTATATACTAAATTAAGCAAAAAATATCCATGACATATACCATTGATTGAATCTGCTATTAGTGATTATGATTTAAAAAATATAGTTAATGAAGATTACACAGATTTAAAAGCATATATTGAAAAAGCTTTATCGGAAGCAAAAATAACTTATCCAACTAAAAATCCTAATGAATTATGATTAACAAAACTAATTAATAACATCGGTTTGTTTGATCATTTTAAATATGATAAAGATGATTTAAAAAACACTGTGACTATGACATTACTTAATTTGTTTTTAACAGATGTAAGGGGAGCATCGGATAAATTAATTGAACTTGATAAAATATATAAAAAATCAGACTACAAAGATAATATATACATAAAAGCACTTAATAATATTTGAAAGAATCATAAAATATTATATAAAAATGTTCAAAGAATTAGCGAGCAAATGACAGATAGCAAAATTTTATATGTTGCAGTTAAACCTATGACATATGCAGAATTCGATAATTCTAAAAAAGCAGGAACAAAATACTCCTATAATGATTTTTGACGAACCCAAAAGAATGTTGTTGCGGCTTTTAACAAGTTAGGTGCTCCTGTGTTTGTGCAAACTTATAATGTAACTTTTGGTGATGAATCCCAGTATCTTACCGACTTTTTAGATGCTTATTTAAAAATGTTTCCTAATTCAAATCCAACATTTTCAATAGAAAAAGAAATGATAACTGAAGAAAATATTCATTATATGCTTGAAAACAATATAAATTTCATTACATCAATTTCTGCATTTTATGGTGATCGTTCAGATTTTGATTACATTCTGGATCAAGGTGATTATAAACATTTTAAAGATGGAAGTAAAGAAAAACAAAGAGACAAAAAACTACAAATTGATTCAAAAACGTATGATATTAAACAGGTTATAATTTGAAATAAAAAACTTGAACATGAAGATCAGATGTTAAGGAATGAATTTTTAGAAGATTATGAAAATACTGCTGAAGATGAGAGAACTTTGGGTAATTTATCAGGATATGATTTAGGACGCTTTTTAGATGAAGACCCAATAATGGATCTCGATTTAGAATCAATTGAGAAATCAAAGGAACTCGATGGTTATTTGGTTTATAAAACTAATTTAATAGATATTACTGCATCGATGATTAAAAAGGTTGATTCAGATGCAAAACAAGTTCTAAAAAATGTTGACTTATTTGAAGATGATATTCGAAATGAATTTTGGTATATATATCAAAAAAACCACTATGATGCATATAATTTATTGATTTGTTTAGCAAGTTTTTTAAAAGAATATATTATGTATCTGCTTGATAAAAATTATCCGAATAAGAAATCAAAATATACAAGAGCAAAACTTCAAGTGATGCTAAAGGCACTGCAAGCAAAATCTGTATTTAATCAGACTACAAATAAAGTTATATCTTACCAACTACCAAAAGAAAATGATACAAAGCCTGAATGAGAACTTTATAATGATATTTTCAACATTATAAATAAGGATTAAACAACTGAATAAGGACTGTTATGAAAAAGAAATTATGAACTATAAGTCCACTTGTTTTAGCAACACCAATTATAACTATTGCGTGTGCAAATAATTCGGATAAACAACCACATTTAAAAGATATTGTAGTTGTTTCAACAAGTTCAAATAATGCACTTATATCAATACAAATCGATAATTTATTACCAAATAAAACTTATAATCTAGAAGTAAAATTAAGTAATGGAATTTCTAAGCATATTAGTGTTAATTCTAATAAAGCTATTAAAGTTACAATTGATAATTTAACAGCTAATACAACATATCATATCAATTCAATTTTGCTTGATTCGCAAAATATTATTAACAATAATAATCAAAAAATTACTTTTACAACTAAAAAATCTGATGATCAAAGTATGTTTGATTTTAATGATGCAACATTTAATGTTTTAAAAACTGATGCAAATTCTGCATCGGTTGTTTTGGATTTTATAGCAAAGAATTTTCGAAATAATAATGTGCAATTTAAAGTAGTTTTAAATAATGACAAAAACTATGATGCAACTTATGTTTTAGATGGCAATAAGATTCGTTTAAGCATTAATGCCAGTGGTTTGAGTGCTAACACAAGTTATTATGTTAAATCTATTTTATTAGTTAATCAAGAACAAAGCAAAGAAATTTATAAAAATAGCGATGCTAATAAGTTTGCTTTTCAAACAACATCTATTGATACAATAAATCCTGCCTTAAAATCTGTAAATATATCAGATATAACAAAAAATAGTGCAAATTTAAATGTTGCTTTTAACAATTTGCAAACAAATACACAATATAATCTTAAAATTAAATTCACCAATGGAATGCAAAATGATTTCTTGTTAACATCTCAAAATGCTACATTCTTGATTGATAATCTTCAAACCAATACAACATATCAAATTGCTCAAATTCTACTTAATAACCAAGAAGTTATTACATCAGATAATCAAAAAATATCTTTTAAAACATTAGATGATATGCAAACTAACCAGCCACAACAAAAAGAGTATAAATTTAATTTTGATAATGCAGTTTTTAAAACAAGTGAAATAACAACAAATTCAGCTAATGCATCGATAACTTTTAATAGTGAAAATTTTAATAATTCAGATGTAAATTCAACATTTAAAGTGATATTAAATAATGATCAAATCTATAATGCTAGTTATAATGTTATCGATTTAAATCAAATTAAA
This sequence comes from Mycoplasma sp. 394, assembly GCF_054353895.1. Lineage (NCBI taxonomy): Bacteria > Bacillati > Mycoplasmatota > Mollicutes > Mycoplasmatales > Mycoplasmataceae > Mycoplasma > Mycoplasma sp. 394. The sequence continues at coordinate 53,235 of NZ_JBTHHL010000001.1, forward strand.
TTAACTGTAAATGCAACTAATTTGAAAGCTAATACAAATTATTTTGTCAAAAGCATTTTATTTTCTAATGGTAGTAGTAAAGTTATATATACCAATAACTATTCTAATAAATTTAGCTTCAAAACTAAAGCGAATCCTATTTTAAGAAGTATTAAAACAACTGATATAAAATCACATAGTGTAAATTTATCGTTAGATTTACAAAATTTGGAACCTAACAAAGAATATAATCTTAAAATTCGATTCAAAAGTGGATTTGATAAGGATTTTGTTGTAAATAACAACACATCTTCTTACCAAATTAGTGACCTTGCTGCTAGTTCTACATATCATATTTCACAAATTTTATTAAATAACATCGATATAATCACTTCGGATTCCCAAAAAATCTCTTTTACAACTTTAACAGATAACTCTAACAATTCTGAGTCAAAACCAAATGAATATCATTTTGACTTTAATAATGCACAATTTTCGTCATCTGAAATAACTACAAATTCTGCTAATTTATCTTTGAATATCCAAACAAAAAATTTTAATACTATTAAGCCGAATTTAACTTTCAAACTTATATTGAGTAATGATTACCGATACAATGCTACTTACCAAATTCTAAGTCCTAATCAGCTAAAACTAAATATTAATGCAGATAACTTAAGTGAAAATACAAGTTATTTTATTAAATCTATTTCATATAATGAAGATAATCAAGATCATTTAATTTATAGCGATTCAAATAACAAATTTAATTTTAAAACCTTGTCATTACCAGATCAAGTAACTAATGTTAATATTTATCATAGTTCGCTATTGGTAGAACCAAATTCAAATGCTAACAACCAAGTTGATGTAACTATAAATAACATAAAAGATATTTATCAAAATAAATCTGCAAGAATAGTATTAACAAAAAATGGGAGTGATATTTATAGCAGTGAAATAACATTAAATAATGCAACAAATTATACTTTTACAATAAACAATCTTTCGAATGGAACATATACATTTAAAAACTTTCAAGTAAATATAAATGGAAATTGAAAAACATTTGAAAATAGTTTCTCAGGCACATATTCATTTACTGTCACAGAAAAAAAACCACAAAAAGAAAATACTGCACCAGTTTCAAATAATGATATCAAAAACTATGGTAACATTTTTACCTTGCAAAATGCTAATCTTATTTCAGGCAATGATTTAAATATTAATACATCTAATGATTTTCATGAATTGAATAAAGATACATTAAAAACAAAAGATTCTTATTATCCTATATATTTTAATTATTTAGATGCTCCTACTACTAAAACAAGTTCAAATGACACTGAAAACAAATATACTCAAACATCTAATGTAGATGTTTCTAGCATAAATGTTACAAATGATACAATAACTATAAATATTACTAACACATCGGAAGGCATAACATCTGCAAAAGCATTGGTAAAAAGTTTTGACCAATATAATCCTTGAGTAAAATACATTGATTTAAGTGTTAATAGTAATCAACTTTCATTTAATGCAAACAATCTAAGTAACTATCAAAATGACTATATTATTACCCAACTTGTTATTAATAATAATAAAGTAGCAACCTTTAATTTGCAGTCAAAATATAAGTTTTCTAAGAAAAATAATTCATTTGATAATTTAATGTTGCAAAACTTTGATATTTATAAAAATCAGAACACAAAAGAGATTTTTGCAACAACTTCATTTAATTGAACAACTGAACAAGTTAAAATTTTATCAGATAAAGTTTTTGTTTTCTACTTTGAAGTAGAGAAAAAAGTTTATAAAGAAGAAAAGAAAACAGATTTTCCATTTGGTCCTACTATTATTGTAAACAAAGATCAAGCCTTTGATGTTGAAAATGCTGTGCCAGCAAGTAAGAAAATTTATATCCCTTTTAAAGATTTATCTAAATTTTCACTCGCAGCCTTTCAAGAACAAATTAAGTATAAACTTAAATATATTGATGTAGTAAATAATAAAAGTTATCTAAATTTTATTCCAAGAAAAGAAGTTTCTAATAAGAACATTGAGTTTTCATATAATTTTGACTGAACATCAGAAAATAAACTTAAAAACCAACTTGACGATGGTTCATCTGTAAGTAAGGTAAAAAAGTATGATTTATTATCTACAACACATCAAAGCAACATTACTTTTTCACCTGAAAATTTCAATGCAGTTTTAGATTATAATTTTGATTATTTTAACTGAAAAACCAGATATAAAAATTCAAAAGAAAACCATCCAGACCGTAATTACACAATTACAAAAAATAATATAGCTCAAAAAATTCATTGATTTAAAACTCGAGAATATCTTAATGATTCAATTTTTAAATTAAGCGAAAATAATGCTACTGCATCTATTTCTGAAGATTTAAATTCAATTATTATCCCAAGTGATTTTGATAAAGAGAACATAATTTTCTGATTTGTTTTTGAACTTGATTTAAATCCAAGAGAGTTTAAGGATGCAAATGAATTTGATAATATTCATTCGCGTGTTAGAGTTCCTGTTTCTTTGAAAACCTTGCAAGAAAACCAATATATTGATGATGTTGATTTTATGTATGATTATGTTTCTGAAACACCTGCATTTCAACAAAGTCTGTATTCAAAAATTAAGAGCAATATTAAATTTAGTTTATCATTAACAAATAATCAACTTACATTAAAACTACATACAAGAAATAATAATATCCATTTTAATAACATCCTTGCTACACATAATCATTCAACTAGTCGCTCAGCATTTATTTCGAGAAATGAATTTTTTGTAAATTGAATTCAAAATGAAACTGATACAGATGAAAAAATTAAATTTAAACAAGCTAAGAAACTTGATAAAAACTCAATTCAGGGTTCATCAATTGGTTATAAAAATACATATGAATTAAAAACACATAATCAAACAGTTCAAAATATAGAAGCGAGAAATAATATTTTAGATGATGCACCTGCCAAGGATGACCGTTCAAAACGTTTATATAAAGAAGATTCAGTTAAACCAATCGAAGAGGGTAGATCCAGAGTGTTTAGTTTAAATGCTGATGCTGATGGAACTTGAAATATCTTTTCCAAAGTTAATGATAATCCTAATGATTTTCGTTATTATGCCTTTGTTAATTTTCATGTTTGAAACACCAATCGTCATTCAGGGATTGGAACTTGAACGCAACATCATAACGGATATGAAAGAATTGTAGTTCAACATCCTAAATTGATTTCTTCGACTAATATTAACAGACCAACCCAAGATCAACAAAACAATAAATATTTACCAATTTATACTGATAAACAAGCAAATAATGCTTCGGATGATACAAATGATAAAAAATTTACATATCCAAAACTAACACCTGATGGTGATATGTTTGATTTTGAAATACCAAGCAGTGAACAAGGAATAACTTTTGATTTATTTTTAGATTTTAGCGGACAAGTTCAAAATTCATATGGAAATTTTAAAAATACTGATGGAGAAATTATCAGCAGAAGCACAAATAATAACCTCGATGCAATTGTTGCTATTGTAGATTTCAAACCAATTTTTACAACCTTTGATGGTAAAGATTTGGATACATATAAATACAAAGAAAGATTGTTAACTCAGCATGAAAAAAATGCAATAAAGCACTTTCTTAATTTCAAAAACCTTAAACCATTAAACATTTCGGATTTATCTTTATATCTTAGTTCCTTTAATAATTTAAACTTCTATATAGCAACTCTACCTAAGGTTGTTACCTTAGGTAATCAAGAAAGTTATCCCGGATTACGCTATCGTGAATATTTAATCGGTAATAACCCGATTAAATATTATGGTAATGATAAAAGTACCATTGATGCTGTACGCCCTGCACTATGAGGAGAGGTTCCAGATTTTGACTGAGGAAGTGGTTCATCAGGTAGTGGGGTTTATGATAGCGATGGTAATGTAGTTGGTTTAGATAAGCAAGCCGGAAACTGAGGATCAAATAATTTTTTAGTTTTTGATACACAAAAATATGCATATTTAAAAAATCGTGGATTACCTTATAATCCAACTACTTTTGAGCAGGTTGTAAAGAAAATGGCATATTTATACCCTGATCAATTTAAGGATATCTTCAAATAGTTTATTTTACTTTTTGATAAGTCTTAAATTCAAAGAAATCATAGATTTGTGATGAATTTAAGACAAATGTCTTTTCAGAATTAATACATTCTTTAATCTTATTAATTTGATCAACATAGTAATTTCCATCCAAGATGACTAAGAATTTCACTTTGTCATCTTGATTTTTATTAGCATTTTCGATAAATGACATCACATCGTTTCTTTGATTATCTTGAGCACCACCTTTTTCATTGGTATATTTGAAAGTGCAATAAAAAATTATATCGTCTTTGATGAATTCAAAGTCGATACTTTTGTTTGTGATTTCATTATATTCACGATTGGATAAATCAAGGATGTTACCAAACTTGTTGATAAATTTAGCATCCTTACCAGTTTTGGGTAATTTAAGGATGGTAACATTATGAAGTTGATTGTGCAAGTATTCGAGTAAAATATCTTCGTGAATGTTTTGTTTATTTGGATCTTTTGCATATCTTATGAGAGCAAAAATATCTTCATTTATGATTTTATCTTTAATAAAATTAACATCTAAATCATATCTATTTGCATCCTTATAAATTTTTTCTAGCAATGATTTATCATTTTGTATCAGCAAACTTTTAACATCCTTGATATTATGCATTCTTCTTTTTCTTAATTCCAATTCTCAGTTAATCATCATAACCACCTAGTTCATAAACAACACTCATTATTCGTTTTGTCTCAGTCCAGCTAAGTCTACGACGATATTTAAAATCCTTTCTTAAACCTTTAAACGAAGATAAAAACACATCCTTAGTTTCGCAGCGATATTTAACTAAATAATCGTTTAATGCATTGATATAGGCTTTTAATTGATTATCATCAAGATTTCAGTCATTAGGCAATTTAATTCTTGTATAACTTCGTGATGAATTATTGACATTTTTGCATTTTGAATCTGCTAATGAAAATCTAATACTATCATTTTTTGTATTATCGATGCCATTTAATCATATTTGTCCATTATTATCATTAAAAACAAATTTATATTGATTTTGTGGTTGCTTTTGAAGTTGTTTTAACTCTTTATATCAACCGATAAAAACATCATTTTTATACACCAAAAAATCCTGAGTAGAATTTTTGTTAAACAAAGCAAGACAAACTGGACATTCAGTATCATCAAACATTTTCATTTGCAACGAAATTACTGCATATAAGCGAGTTTTAAGATTTAAATTAGTTGATGTGATAAAAGTTTCAGGGATAATTGCAGCGACAAAATCGGTATGTTTAAGCATAATATCCAAAGCATATTTGTATAAGTCGTCATAACCACCAAAATCATTATTTATCTTAGAACGTGTTGCACTATTTTTTGCTAAATACGGTGGATTAGTAATAGCTAATTTATATCCTTTAGGATAGTTTTTTAATGAATCATTGATGTTAATTTGATATTTATCAAAATGATTAATTTGATTGTTGTTTTGATCGTAAAAATGTTGAATATCAAAACATCTTCATGGGTTATTTAAATTAAGTTGTGATAACAAGAAAGGTATATTATTAGAACCCGCAAAAGGCTCTAAATATATGATATTATGGGATAATAAATTATTTTCTTTAAGTCACTTAAAGAAAATAATATTATCAAATGGATTACAAATAGTAAAGAATTGTCCTAATCGTTTTTTGTTCATTATTTCTTTTCTAGCATACTGAACATATTCTTTTTATATACTTCGACACCAGGTTGGTTGAACGGATTAACTCCTAATAAATATGCACTCATTGCTAATGCTCGTTCAAAGAAGATAAATAAGGTTCCTAAGGTTGCTTCATTAAATGTGTCAAATAACATATGAATTACAGGGATTTTACCACTGATATGATGTGCATTTGCAGTAGCATTAAAAGCAATGTTATTAACTTGGTGTAAATTATTTGAAGCTAGGTAATTTAGTTTGTCATAATCAATTGCTTCTTTTGAAAATTCAATGTTAGCAGAAGGGTTTTCTAAGGTTAAAACAGTTTCAAAAAGAATTTTATTACCATCTTGAATCGTTTGTCCTAGTGAGTGTAAGTCGGTAGAAAATAAGCAACTGGTAGGTCATAACCCTTTTCCATCCTTTCCTTCAGATTCACCAAACAGTTGTTTTCATCATTCTAAGAAGTATTGTAGTTTTGGTTCATATGAAACCATCATTTCGATAGCATAATTGTTATTATATAAATGATAACGAGCAGCAGCATATCAGTAAGCAGGATTTGATTCAAGTTTTGATTCAGAAAGTTCTTTATTAGTTTGGTTTGCTGCATCTAAAATTCCTTTTGCATCGATTCCAGCACATAAAAACGGAAATAAACCAACTGCTGTTAATACCGAAAAGCGTCCACCGACATCATCAGGAACAACAAACTTTTGGTAACCTTTTAAGGTTGCTAATTCAAATAAAACACCTTTTTGTTTATCGGTTGTTGCAACTATATAATCGCTTGCTTGATCACCGATTTTACTTTCAAGCAATTTTCTAAATTCACGAAAAGCAATTGATGGTTCTAATGTGGTTCCGGATTTGGAAATTACATTAATAGCAAATTTTTTATCATCAACATATTTTAGTTTTGCAACTAATGTTTCTGCTGAAATATCATTTCCAGCAAATAAAAGTTCCATTTTAGGTTTTTTGCTTGAATAAGGTCCGTAGATAAAATCATAACCACTTTTAGCACCTAAATATGAACCTCCAATTCCAATGACAACAACAACTTCGATTCCAGTTTTAAATCAAAAATCGGCTTTCTCTTGCATTGCTTTAAATTCATCTTTATCATAATCAGCAGGTAGATTATATCAACCTAACCAATCTTTTTCAGCGACATTTTTGTTAACTATATCATTATGGATTTGGGTTATTTTAGGTTGTAAGTATTTTAATTCTTCTAATGATGGGGCTTTTGAAAAATCTAATTTTAAGTGTTTCATATTTTCCTTTATGTGATTTCTAATGTATCTTGATCACTATATACTTGCACATTGTATCCGTTTTGTTGTAATTGTGCTGCTAAATTAGTAGCAATTTTATCAACTAAAATAGGTTTACTTGCAAATTCTTGGTATAAGGTTTTTGTTAATGTTCTTAATTCGGATAAACCGATTGATGTAAGTGTTCCGTTACCACTGATATATAATTGATTAGTTTCTCCGTTGCTAAAGGTAATTTTTGAATCTAGTTGAGGGGAATTAAGTACAAAGTTTTCATTAAATCCCGCATTATTAATATCGTCTGCAGTCATTGTAAAAATTTGCGAATTATTATATAACTTTAAACGACGGATTTTACGTGGTTTATTATTTGATGCTTTTTGATTATCAGAAAATATTAATCCTTTTAATGATTTAATTTCTGGTACCCTAGAAAAATCAAGTCCTTGAGGATATGAGTTATCTTTTTCTTTGGTATCTGGATCTAATCCAGATCCGTAACTACCTTGAAAGAATGGTTCATTGTTGCGAGTTCAATATACCATTCTTAAACCTAAATTAATTTCTTTATATGGATCAGAAGTATTTTTTAAATAATTTGATTCATCAAAAGCAATGGTATCAAAGATGATTCGTGTTGCTATCGGGATGTTCTTTTTATAGTTTTGGTTAGGATTATAATCATTAGTATTAATTCAAGCAACTTTGTTTAATGCTCAAGGGTTATAACTTCAAGCATCTAAAACAGGATTTCCATAGGTATATAAACCTAGTTCATCAATGTTTTTGTCTTTTAAAGCAATTAATGCAGATGTATTAGTTGCTGAAGCATCAAAGAATAATTGTAGTTGTGGAATATGATTAGGAAGCAATTTAAAGATATCAATATATTTTTGTGCAGCACTTGCTTTACCTAAGTTATTAAAGCGATATGAAGTAATTTGTATTTTATTTTCTTCAAGTTCTTTAATTAATGAAGCTGTTTTTTGGTAAGCATTTGTATCATTCATATCAATATAGAGCGCATACCCTTGGTTGCGTAAGGTTGGGCTTTTGTCATCACGGGTATAATCATAAACTTTAATTCCAGGTGTGTTATTAACATATTTGCTAAAAATTGGTTCATTAGTTACATCGGTTTTAGTTCAACCTGGATAATTTCCTTCTTCTAAATTTCCTGGTGTGATAGCTTGTCAGTCATCATAACCAAAAGCTCTTTTGTATTTGTTATCTCTGGTAACTCTTGCAGTTACACGGTTAAATCCAGGAGGTAGTTCTTGTCCATAACTATCTAGTTCTCCATTTTCATTAATAAATACATTATCAGGATCAAGTGTGTAACCTTTTTTTAGAAAATCGATTGCTCTTTGTGAAAGATTAGTAAATTTGCTGCGATCGAGATGGAAAGCGACATAAACTTTTTCTTCTATGAAGCTATTAAATTTACGTTTTAAATAGATATCACGATAGTTTTGTTTGATATATTGCAGATATCTTGGATCATTTTTATGTCTTATAATTTCTTCAGCGATTCTACCAAAACGATCATTTATTCCAGTTCAAAAACCTTTAGATAGTATATATGGAGCATTTTCAGATTCTGAATCATCGGTAGCATCTGCAATTTTACCTGCATTAGCATTAATCCCATCGATAGCAACCTTAGCATCTGCTGCAATAAGTTGTGGTGTTACTTCAACAGAGATAATTTTTCCGGTTGTAACATTTTGGTATCCTTTCGGATTGGCAATTCCATCTTCGATATCTTGTTTAGAATATTCATGTGGTATAACCTTAAAATCTACCTTAGCCCTTGCTGTTGTGTTTGCAATATTTATTTCTGTATAACCATCTCCGATTCCGTCAATGTTATACTGTGTATTTGTAATAGGTTGAGTAGGTTTTGGCGTTGTTGGTTGTTGTATAGGTTTAGGTTGCTCGACTATAACAGGTGCAGAAGGTTGTGGTTTGCTCTCTACTTTTTGCACAGGTGGTTTTTGTTTTATCGGCTCTTGTTTTACAGGTTGTGTAGTAATAACAACTGGTTTTTGTAAATCAATAGGTTTTTGTTGTGTTTGTGGTGGCTTAAAATCTGGTGCATTTATTATAATTGGCTCTTTTGGCTGTTTTGGTTGATTTTCAGGTTTTATGATAGGTTCTTTTGGTTGTTCTTTTTGTGGTTGACTTGGAGCGATATTAATAACAACCGGATTAGTAGGTTGCTCTTTAATTTTTTGCAAGTTATTATCTATATTTGATGAGTTTGCTAGATTGGTGTTTAATTTGTTTTCAGGAATTAATCTAGCATCTTGATTTGATAAATCAGTTTTGCTTCCACTTAGAATTTGAGCTGATGTTTGATAAACTACTGAAGCAATGCTGCTAGATAAAATTAAGCTACCAGAAATAGCTGCTAAGAGAATGAAATTCTTACGTTTATATGACATCTTAACCTCCATATAATTTATATATAAATTATCACAAAAAAGCAGAATATCAAAAATTATTTTTTAAATATTTTTTGATTTTTTTATGCTATGATAAAGCAAAAAAACTAATTTACAATTATGTATATTTTAATGATAATAAAAATACAAACTCTACGAGTTTGTATTTGTTTTTGTTGATTTGTTTTCTGCAGGTTGATTATTTGTAGTTTTGTTATTAGATTCGGTATTAACCTGTTCTTTTGCTCCTTGATTTTCATTAGTGCTTGCTTGTGATTTAGGATTATTTGAAGTTACTTTTGTTGTTTCTGTGGTGTTTCAAAGTGTATTTAAATGTTCTAAAACAACTAATGAAGCTTTGAAAGTTGCAAATGCATTTGCAAGTGTGTATGGGGTGAATGCAGCCTTGATTTGTGTTGCAGGAGCATACACAGACGTATCAAATTTAGTAAAAGCATTCGATCTAAAACTGATGTTTGGATCATTTAATTTAGTATAGTAAGCATTACGAGCATCTGTTAGTTCTTGTTTAAGTTGTTCAAGGTTGGCATCTTTACTTTGTATTGCTTTAAATACTTTTTCTGATGCTAAAAAGTAATTTTTCTCTAGTGCATCAAATTCTTTGTAAAAAGTTTTTGCATCAAAAGATTGTGAAGTTGATACAAATGAATTTGCATCTGTGCTATTGATATAAGCAATATTATCGTTTTGCGATATATCTAATAAAGATTTAGTAGTTGTATTATAAGCATCGGTATCGACTACTGTTGATTCTAATGATAAATCATTTCATTGATCAGAATATAAATTAGTTCATTGACGAATTCAAGCAATAGTTTCTTGACCAGGAATATAGTAGTTATATTTATTATTTTCAGATGTATCTTTTTGATATCCTAATTGATCTTTTAATACCTGTGAGTCGGGATTTAAACCTAAATCTTCTCAATATAAGTATAAGTTAGATAAAACTAATAATTTTTCATATAAGAATCTAAGTTTAAGATTCTTATCAAAGGTTTTTAGCATATCATCTTCAGTTTTAGATTTAATTGGTGTATACTCAGTATTAAAATCTTTTAAAAGTTGATCGATTTTTTCATTATGAAATTTTTGATTACCATCGTTTTGCGATTTTTTAGCAGTTATTTCGGTAATTTTGTCATCAATTTTTTTAATGTATTCAGTATTTTCTTTTTTGAATTTTTCTAAATCAGATTTAAGATTATCTGCAGTTAGTTTATATTTACTAAAATCTGAATTTGCTTGTGTAAGATATCCTAAAATTCCTAATTTAGTTTGTTCTCCATTAAAATAATCAATATATTTTAAATTACCTAGAGCGGAATAAAAAGGTTTGTTCAATTTATAGTGGTATATACTTCTAAAACCATCTCCAAGTGTTTTTAAATAATCAGCATATTTTTTATGAAGCTCTTGAGCTTGATTTTTAAGACTTAAAATATCATCGGTTTTTAATAAAGCATTTGAAAGTGGAAAGTCACTTATGACAAAGTCGATAAATCATTTGCTCTTGTCAATTATTGGATTACCATCAGAAGAAGTTGCTTTTGATGCATAATTAGGAGTTCAAATTTGTGATAAAAAAGTTGCATAATTAATTAATTGTTCTTGAAATGGTTTTGCTTCTGCAATAAGGTTTGCATCTTGTTTTTTATCATTTGACATTAATGTCTGCAGATTTAATCCACCTAATCTTGCTGTTGTGAATGCAAAAACTTTTGATTGTTGGATTTTTTCATCCTTAACTTTTTGCCCATCTGTTTGGTTTGTAGATACAAATTTTGATTTATCAGTTGCACTAACTTGTTGTTCGATTGCAACAATGTTATCATATCTTCATCTAAATAAATCGTTCATAAATGATTTATTGGATTCTAATAATTTTGGTAACTTAATTTTTGCATCTTGTAATGCAGTTGAAATGCGAGCAAAATATGAAATTCTAGATTCAATGATTGAAGCGATATTTCATAATGATGCACGGTTTTCTACAGTTTGCTGATATATTTCACGATTATTTTTAAGTGGTTCAATTAAACGATTAATTTGATTTATAAATGATCTTTTATTTGCTGCACTTATGTCTTTTGCTTCTCTAATTTCTTCTATAGTTTTTTCTAAAAATAAGATAGTAAAATCATTTATTTCAATCAAAGCTTTTTTGCCTGAATAATGTCGCTTTAAAAAACTACTTTTAATTTCTTGGTTTTCATTCTCTAATTTTTCTTTATCTGATTGTAGTTGTTCGATAGTTTCTTTGTTATGCTGAGCATTTTGTTCGTTTTGTTTTTTTAATAACTCCTCATGTTGTTTTTGCTGTTTAGTACTTTCTTCTTGAATTTTAGTATTTTCTTTTTTAAGTGAATCAACTTCAACTTTTAAATCAGAATTTTCAGTAAACAGATTTGGAATAACTGATAAAGCAGCAGTGTTATAATCAGATAATATTTTATTATATAAAGCATTTAATTGCTCTATGGTAGTAGTTTTTGAATTAGTTAATTCATCGAATTTATTTTTATTCTCAAGATATTTTTCAGAGTTAAGATTGTATAAATTTACTCTTTTTAACATCTCGTCTATTTGTTTTGATTTTAAAACAATTTCCTTTGATTGTTGTGGTTGTTGTGTTGTTTTTTCTGGTGTACATGCAACAACTAAAGCAACGGACAAAGTTAATAAAGATGTACTAGAAAGTAATTTTCATTTTTTTAATTTTTGAATTTTCATAATCTCCTTTTTTTAATATAAATTATTTCCTTACCATTTCAGCAACATCGGCAGCGAAGTTTGATTGAGTTTTTTCAATTCCTTCACCTACTTCAAATCTTATTGCTGATACAAGTTGGCTACCATGATCGTTTAAGTATTTACCTACTGAAATAGAATCTTGCATTACAAATGCCTGTTTTTCTAAAACAAATTCTGAAAGTTGTTTAGTTAATCAACCATGAAAGATTTTTTCTTGAATTTTAGCAGGTTTTGATTCGAAAGCCACTGGTTTTTCAAAACGTTCTTTTATTTCTGATAATTGTTTTTCACTTAAATCAGAAACTAATGTAACTTCAGGGTTCATTGCTGAAACATGCATTGCAACATTTTTTGCAGCATAAATATCTGTACCTTTTATTTTAACAACAGCAGCAATTTGATTATTAGCATGGACATATGTTCCTAGTATTTCACCTTCTTTTGCTTTTACCATAAACATACGACGGAATGAAATTTTTTCTCCAATAACTGATGTAGCTTCGATTAATGCTTTTTCTACTGTTAAACCATTTGGTAGAATAACTTCTAATGCTTTTTCCTTAGTTCATACATTGGCATCAAAAATAGCATGAGAGATTTGTTGAACAAGTTCTAAGAATTTATCATTTTTTGCAACAAAATCGGTTTCACTGTTTATTTCTATTAATAATGAACGATATTTGTTGGTAATTGCAGTAACAGCACCTTCAGCAGCAATTCTGCCAGCTTTTTTTGCAGCTTTAACAATTCCATTTTCCTTTAGTCATTTAACAGCTGCTTCGATATCATAATTAGTTGCTTCAAGAGCTTTTTTAACATCAATTAATGCTGAATTAGTTCTTTGTCTTAATTCTTTTATAAGTTCTATTTTATTTACTGACATAATTTACTCCTAATTATTTGTTTCTGTATTTTTTGATTGAAATTCTGGTAAGATAACTTTTTCATCATCTTGATATGCAAATAATTGTTGCCCGCCTCTTGCTTTAGCAATTGCATCAGCTAAAATTGTCATAATTAAATTAATTGATTTTGATGAATCATCATTGGCGGGAATACCGAAATCTACTGCATCAGGGTTTGCATTTGAATCAAGAATAGCGATTACTTTTAATCCTTTTCTACGAGCTTCTTTGACGGCGATTTCATCTTGCAATGGATCTGCTACAATCATAACATTTGGTAATCTTCTCATATTACGAATACCATTTAGATTTTTATGTAACTTGTCTAATTCTTTTTTGAAATTTAAAGCCTCTTTTTTGGTATAACCTTTAAAATTATTAGTTGCCTTTTCTTCTAATTCTTCCATCTTTTTAACACGAGACATAATTGTTTCATTGTTTGTTAATGTTCCACCAAGTCATCTTTCAGTAACAAAAAATGAATTTGTTCTTTCAGCTGCATTTTTAACAGAATCACGAGCTTGTTTTTTAGTTCCTACAAAAATAAATTGTGCATTTTTAGCGGCTAATGAATTTACAAGTGAGTAAGCAAATTCTAAGTATTTTTGTGTTTTAAAGATATCAATAATGTGAGCACCTTTATTCATTTTATTTGGAACAAGGTATTCCTTCATTTTTGGATTTCATGAATGTGATTTATGTCCAAAATATGCTCCGGCTTCTAAAAGTTTTGTTCTTGAAACAATAGGATTTTTTTCTTTGTTTTCTTTAACTTCCTTTGTTTCTTTATTAGTTTTTTCTACCTTAATTTCAGGTTTAATTTCAGTTTTACTTTGATTTGTCATTTTTTTCCTTTAGTTTGTTTTGTCTAAATAAACTATTCTAACACCTAGCACTTATAATTATTCAAGCACACCCAAGCGAATCCTAGTTTATTGTGATTTATAAAAATAAGTATTAAAATACTTATATTTATTTTATCATTTTTTCTTTGCTATAAAAATATGGTAACTTAATTTATTTGTCTGTATACTAGATAAAAAAGAAAACATACTTCTGAAAACTTAGTTTTTTATTTTAAAGTTGGTATAAAACACAAAAAAACACAACCAAAAATAGTTGTGTTATTTTTACGAAAGAGTAATTTTTATATTATTTGGTTTACCATCTTTATCATAAGATAATTTAGTATTTTTTAAATTTATTATATATGACTTAGCAAGTAATTTTAATACAGATGTTTGCGTATTTGATGTTAATTTAGCATATTTATCATAATTTGAAACAAATTCTACATTATTTCGAGTTCAAATGCGTCCTTCAAAGTGATTATAATATATTGCATATCATATATCATCAAATTCTCTTTGTTGAATTTTAATAATTTTATTAGGAACAAGAGTTTTATCTGGAACATAGTTTTTACTATAGAATAAATACGATTTATATGAGGGAAGTTTAATGTTATCTTTAAACTTTGTATATATTTGATTTGTTTCAGTTACTGGACTAATATTATTATTTTTTAATTTTATAGATATATTAATTTGATTATTTTCATTTTTTACAGTATTGATAGAACTGTTATTCAGTTTCTCAATTTTGTCAGGATAATAATAAAAGTAACTTGGATATCCTATTGGTTCTGCACCGTATTGTGTAATCAAATTGTAAACACGAATTGGAAAAAAATCTCCTTCGATATCTCTTACAAATAATAAATTTATAAGAACTTTATTTTCATTTTTAATTGGTAACATCTCGATTACCATATTATTATTTTTTTTATAAAATAAATTATTTTTATCATTTGAAAATATGTTCTTGATATTATCATAGTTTCATTGAAAATTATAAGAACTACTTATTTTTTTGAAAGTTAGAGTTTGTTCATTGTTTTGTGTTACTAAAGCAAAAAAAGAGTGCTCTTTATCGATAATATTGTTTAATTTTGAATATTTAGTATCAAGAATTAAATTTTGAGATTTCAAATTTTCTTTTAGTTTTCTTACTTGATCATTATTTTCTGATTCGTTTTTTGCTTCCCAAGGAGTTTTATTTTCATAATGACTACATGCTATCGAAACTGTTAATAAAGGACCAGATAAACATAGACTCAATAATTTTATTAGGTTTCTGGTCATGATTTTTCTGCTGTTAATTTTGAACGAGTTTCATAAATAGCATATTTATCATTTAAAATGTAATAGACATTTTTGTTTGTAAGGTTTGTGTTTTCAAAGTCATTTCTTAGTTTAATAGTTAAGGTAAATTCATATGGTCATGAATGATAATTTCTCCCCGCTACAAACATATTGCGATTTGTTGCATCGCTATTATCATTGTTCAGATTTGGATAATTAACTTTTAATGTTGAAAGGTGGTATTGTCTGTAAATCCATCATGAATTTGCATAAATAACACCTACCATACCTACATTAAATATATTAGAGTGATTATGTATTTCAGATACACTTAGTTTTCTTCTCTCAGAATTTGATAATCTTCATAAATCAGAATATGTAGAATAAGCAGCAAGTGGTTTTTCACCACCAGAGATTAGATTTTTATATGTCAATTGTTTTGACTTACTGTAATATAAATCATATATACTGTATTTTCTAACATTGTCTGCATAAAATTTCATTCTGTCTCAATTTATATATCCTGCACCAAGGTTTAATGGTAATATATTGATTTTATCATTATATTGTTTTAAATCAAAACTTGCTATTAAAATAGCTTTTAATTCTGGAACTTGATAACTTGAATTAGGTTTTTTTATTGCCGATAGTAAAGCAGAAGCAGCTAATAAATAGGTGTAGAAAAACTTGTTCCTGATCATCGTCAATAATCTGGATCATCAACTAATGTGTCTGTTTTTCATCATTGATCATTTAAAAAAAGTGATTGATTACTAAATTTATCTGGACCTATACCTAAAGGAGAATCCTCAAAACCTTTAATTTTACCATTTGAAAAATCTTCAATTTGATCATTATTAAAATTATATGCACCGATTATAAAAGTGTTTTTAGTTCTTTGGATAGAAGAAGCTTTTTTTCAAAAGGTGGGGTTCTGGTTAATTGTATCTCTTAACTTTTCTAATATTATTTTTTGATAGGTAGTAGGTTTAGAATTAAGTTTTTCATTTATCCATTTATTAACCTCCATTATATGATTTGGTGTTTTAAGATTTTCGTTATCAGCAGAAATGAAAAATTTCATATTATATTTATATGCATATTCATCGATTAATGCGGCTTCATCTGGATAATCTGTGTTAATTTCTACATTTAAAATATCTATAATATTGTTTATATATGAAAGATTACTATTTTTATAATATTCATTCATTTTATTTAGATCTAGTAGTTTGCGATATGAGGTTGAATAACTCATATTAATATATTCAACATTATTTTTCCTAAAGAACTCTAAATTTTCTTTTAATATGTCATAATTGCTTGCATTATATGTTCTATTATAACTTGTTGAATAAATTTCAGCATTTTTTAGTAATCCAGAATCGCTACCAATGATTGAAGCAATTTCAGTTGCATGATAATTTTTATTTCAATAATCTAAAAATGAGTGATTCATCTTGGAAAAATCATATATTTTATCATCAGTAAGGTTAGGGTCATATTTAACTCTGTTACTATTAACAACATTTGGATTATTAATTGAACCTAGAATATTATAATTATCTTCATTTATTTCTTTATCAATATTTAAAGTTGTATTTCCATCAAATTTTAAAATTCGATAATCAACTAATCCACCATCGATGATACCTATTTTAATCTTTTTATCAGTTCTTTCGTGGATTCCTAGTTTATCTCATAACTTATCAAATAAATGATTGTATTTTTTAATGTCTCTAGGTTGATTTGCAAAAATTGCTGACATTGTTAAAGGAAGGCTTGAAATGCTAGATAAACCAATAATATATTTTCAAAATTTCTTTAATTTCATAATAACCTCCTAATTTAATTATACTCTTTTGTATGAAATTATTTTCAGTAAAAAAAATCAGGTTCCCCTGATTTTAAGATTTTACTTTTGAAAAATAGTAAGTTGTAATTTGACTTAAGGTTTTATCATCAACAGGTTGGATTGCTTCGTGAATCATCCCATCAGTGTTTTTAATTTCATAAATATTTATTAAATTAAAGTCCTGACCTTCGTATTTATCATTAAAATAATTTCTAAGCACTACCTCATAGTCTGTGATAGCCACCGGATCATAATTAACATAATCAAAATTTTCTAAATTAAGATGTTTTGCCAAATATTCTTTATCTGATATATTAACATATGCCAGCATTTTAGCAATAAAACTTGTTATAAATTCGGTTCATATTTCTTGTTTTTCATTATCACTTTTTTCATTCGTTTCTTTTAAAGCATCATCAAATAATCCTTTAATTGTTTCAGATGTATCTTCATCTGAAAGATCATTGTTTACAACTGAATAAACATAAGTAGCAAGAATTTTATCACTTATTGTTTTTGAAACTTTATTAATAAATTCTTCTTTTGAAATAGTAAACAAATCAGTTTGTGATTTTTGTGCTAATTGCGAAAATTTATTTATAAATTCTGAATAATTTTTACTAAGATAATTTTCTAAAAGATGTGGGACATATGAGATTCTTTGCTCTTGATCTACATCGTTACCTTGATCGTAGTCATCTCTTAGTTTATAAAATTCATTGAATTTTTCAGCGTTTTGTTTTGATGCTAAGTTAATTTCATTGTATAAAGAATTTATAAATGTATTAATATCACTAGTTTTTATATCTGAAGAATCAATTTTGCCTAACTCTAGGGTTTTTAAATCCTTTCATACATTAGCTACATATTCTTCAGTCACTAAATTTTGTGCTTTAGCAATCTCTGCATCAGATGTGTTTTCATTAAAAGTAGATATCATTTTTTGGTTAACGAGTTTATCATACCTACTACCGATATCGTTAAGATATGAATAATAACCTTGAGAAATAGCTTTTTGATATTCATTGCTTAATTCTTTTGGAATATGTGATGAAATAACTATACCATCAACTAAAAGAATGTTTTGGTGTGGTTTAACAGCACGAATTGATCCATCAGGAACATCTGGAAAGTTATCTTCACTATAATATGCATCAATTGCATCCCCGTTATACATAATTGCAGATGTTACATCGGGACGTTTTTTATTGATTAAATCATTTGCTATTTCTAATCCATCACCTTTTAAACTTATATGTTTTGCATTGCGAACATCAAAACCAGTCCCGTCTTTAATTAAGTCTGCAAATGAATCGATAAGAATTTTATATGGTTGTGTATTAGTCGAAGAATCATCTTTTACTACTGCACCAGTAAATTTGTCTAAAGTGCGACCACCATCAGGTAGTGGTCAGTAAGCAGAACCATACAGCATATTATCACGAATTGCATCGGTGATTTCTCAGTCTTGATAACCATTAACTTTTAATGTCTTTAAAATATTAATTAATGCATATGGGTCTTTTATACTGCTTTTGTTAGGTGTGATAAATTTATCAACATATTTGCTAAAGTCAATTCCTGAATCTTCATCAAAGGCATTCTTATTTAGCTTTTCTTTATTAATTTTATGAATATTATATGCAACTACCATATCTTGTGAATAATATGGATAAAAGTATTCTCATAATGATTCATCGCTGTTGTTATCACCTTTTTTGCTTAAATCGTAACGATTTAAATGTTCTCATATCTCTGGACGCATCGATAAGCGAACATAATTTTTAATTTGAATGTATGATTTTTGTGCATCTTGATATTTAATTAAAATATGGTTATATGTCTCTTTTAATTTTTGGTTATTTGGATTGTCAATGAGTTGCTTTTTAAGATCATCCAATTGATGTTTTAAAGTTTGATATTCTAAGTAATTAGAATATTGTGGTAAGTTGAAGAAAATCGAGTAATTGAGTTTACCGATAAGTTGTTTTTTAGCAAGTTCTACTGCTAAAAATTCTGAACCAATTCCAGCAACTGCTTTGTTATTAATTAAAGCATTACTAAATTGATTAATTTCATCGAATTCTTTATAATCAAATGTATGTGCAAGTTGAGCAATATTAGCATCAGACATATATGATTTATAGTTATAAAAACTTGGTTTAAATTGATTTTCGACTTTTGATGCTAAAACTGCTGAGAAACCTGAAATTGCACCTATCGCAATAGTTGATGCTAATAAAAGTTTCTTATTTAGTTTCATTTATCCCTTTTTCTTGGTTTTGTAAATTGCATAACCAATGTTTCCTAAAATAGTAATAAATAAAACGATTGAACCGATAACCAATCCCCATGGCTCAAATGCACCCTCATATAATTTTGTACCTAAAGTACTTGCATTTGATACAGTGCGGGTTATGATAAAGTCATCAAAACTAAGAACACTTGAAACTAAAATAACTGTAATAATTGATGGAATCATATAAACAAGGTAGGTTTTAAATCATGCACGAGTTTTTGAGTAACCTAAATCCTGCGATGCTTCGAAGAGGTTATTGTTAAATTTTTCACTACGTGGTAGCATTAAAGAAATTCCATAAGGTAATGCCATAATTGTATGTGCTACTATCAATCTACCAAAACCTTCTGAATCAACTGCAACAATACCAAAGAACAATGAAAACACTAACACAAGACCTAATGCAGTGATGTTATCAGGATTGATAAGTGGGATATTTGATGTTGCTGTCAAAGTAGAACGCATTAAACGATTTTTTTGTCGATAAAGAGCATAAACGGTAATTAAACTTATAATAACAACTAATGTTGAAACAATAATTGCTAATAAAATTGTGTTTAATAAAGCAAGCCCACGTCCGTTATCAAATAAAGTTACTCAGTTTTCAAAAACACCTTTAGTTCAAGTTGGATTAAACTCACCTTTTGGTGTTTTTTGATTAAAACTAAATACTACACCTGTTATTAAAGGAACATAAATAATTGCTAAAATAATATAAATATAACTACGTCTTAAAAATTCAGTAAATTTATTCATAGTGTGCTCCTTTTTTAAATTTAAAAATGAGTTTTGGTATGAATATAAATAAAGAATATACACCAATGAAGATAGCGGAAACCACTATAACAAGTGCAGAACCACTACTTAGATCATATTTATTACCAGGATTTAGTTTTGAGTTGATTAAATCTCCGATAAGTTGGTGTTGTGAACCATCTGGAAGTAATTTTGCACTAATTACAAAGGTTGTTGCACTAGCCAAGAAAATAATTGCTAAGCCACTTAATATAGCTTTAGTTCCATATGGAACGATAACTTTAAACATTGTTTGAATATTATTGTATCCTAAATCATTACTTGCTTCAATAATATTTTTTGGCATATCTTTAAATACTGTATATAAAGGTAAAACCATTAGAGGTAGGTTTAAATAGGTAAGACCAAAGATTATAAAAAGTTCACTATTGAGTGTTTTAGGATTTGTATGAAAAATAGCTAATGCTAAACCTTTAATTGAGTAAATTCGAGCAATGGTAAAAATTGCCATCGGACTAATCATTAAACTTAATGCAAAAAGTTTAAAGATTTTTGATTTAGATGTTGAAATAAAATAAGCATATGGAAAACCGATGATTAAGCATAAGAAGGCAGAAACAATTCCTATTCATAATGAACGACCAATAATGTTTCAAGTGTTAAGATCTTTAAGCAACACTGCTGCATCAAAAGATTCATTATTGGTTGCTGAAAAAGCACTGATAACAATCATTAATACAGGTAATACAATTAAGAAAATTGCAATTAATAAGTAAGGTAAGAATAACCAGGCTTTTTTGTCAAAAGTGAATGTTTGTTTAATTTTTGAAAACATTAGTTGTATAATCTCACTTTGGATCTTTTTTCATCAAATGAATGGTATCAATTGTTCAACTTAAATATACTTTTTCATCAATGTCGAATTTTTTGGCTGTTTCAACATATAAAATATCTTCATCTTCTGTTTCAACTGTTAAATAATAATAACTTCCTCGGTAGGAAATATCTTTTACATAACTTGGTATTTTTCCGCTCATCGATGTTGGATTACTTGTTATATCTATATCTTCAGGTCTAATTAATGCATCGAGGGTGTTTTCACTTCCGAATTCTTCGATATCATGGATAGTTTTGAATTCTCTACCTAACAATTTTACATTCCCGTTAGGTAAAAATTTAGCATCAAAAATATTTGAATCTCCAACAAATCTAGCAACTCATATATTTACAGGGTAGTCATATATGTTTTTAGGTGTATCATATTGTTCGATTATTCCATCGCGCATTACAGCAATGCGATCAGAAAGTTCAAGTGCTTCAGATTGGTCATGGGTTACAAAGATGAAAGTGAGTCCTAATTCTTGTTGTACACTTCTTAGTAACTCCTGCATCTTTTTACGGATTTTAGCATCCAGAGCAGATAAAGGTTCATCAAGCAGCAAAATTTCAGGTTCAATAACTAAACTACGAGCTAGAGCAACACGTTGCTTCATTCCACCTGATAACTCAGAAATTGCTTTAGTTTCATTACCTTTTAAACCAACTAATTCGATGATTTTTTCAATTTTTTCATCCATTTCACTAGCAGTCATCTTACGTTTGAAATATCTATTTTCAAATGCTTCCTTCTTTTGAGCAACATAATTCTCTCAATAAGAATATTTAAAATCTAAATCATCCAACCAATTTTGGATGCGATTATATTGCGATGTATCTGCTGGTATCTTTTTTAAAGCTTCGATATATTTATCTTGCTGTGTATCAATTTTATCCATATTTGCATCAGCTTTTTTGGTTCATTCTTCAATTTTATGTTTAAGTAAATCGATGTGTTTTTGATTGATTTCTTCTTTTTTAATACGTTTTAATTTCAAACCATATGCAATGTTTCCTTGCACATTTAAATGTGGAAACAATGCATAATCTTGAAAAATGGTTGAAACATTACGTTTATGTGGAGAAAGGTCTTTAATATCATAACCGTTAAATAAAATTTCACCACGAGTTGCTCATTCAAAACCACCTATAAGTCTTAAGATGGTAGTTTTTCCTGAACCAGATGGACCAAGCATAGTAACAAATTCACCACGCTTGATTTGTAAATCTATCTTATGTAAGACAGTTTTGTCACCGAACTCTTTAACAACTTCTTTAAGTTCGATAATTGGCATATTTGCTTTTTTAGTTTTTTTCAAACTAATTTCACGAGTTGTTTCAATTTGTTTTGATTGATTATTATCTGAATTAATATACATGTATCTCCTTTCTTATTGATTTAAATAAGCAGCAGGGAGACGGTATCGAAAAGATTCTCACAGTATTCTTCGATACTGTAAGATAAAGACGGATATTCTAAATCACAAAAATTGCTTAAGATGTTTTTAAT
Organism: Mycoplasma sp. 394; assembly: GCF_054353895.1. Lineage (NCBI taxonomy): Bacteria > Bacillati > Mycoplasmatota > Mollicutes > Mycoplasmatales > Mycoplasmataceae > Mycoplasma > Mycoplasma sp. 394. The sequence goes on from NZ_JBTHHL010000001.1 coordinate 75,889, forward strand.
AGCTAATTTTTGAATTAAAATATTTTTGCTTTTCATATTTTTATATTTTATATAAGAGCAAAAAAAATCATAATAAATTCTTAATTTTTTTGTAATGTTATTTATAGAAGTAAATGGTTAATATGTTTTCGTATGATAAGACTATATATAAATTCTTCAAAATAACAAATATGATTTTATTTGTTATGAGATAAAAAGGATGCATATTTAAATTTTTTCAGTTATAATTTATAAAACATAAAAAAAGTCAGAAACGAGGAAATATGATAAATGTAAATGAATTTAAGCCTGGAATAACATTTCAAGATGATGGAGAAATTTTTGTTGTTTTAGAAGCTCAACATTCTAAACAAGGACGTGGACAAGCAAATGTTAAAGCAAAAGTAAAAAATCTAAGAACAGGTTCAACCACCGTAAAATCTTATACAGGTGGAGACAAGGTAAAACCGGCTCACATCGATAAAAGAAAAATGGATTATCTTTATTCAGATGGTGAAAATATTATTTTAATGGACAAAGAAACATATGAGCAAATTGAAATTTCACTTGATAAAGTTACTTGAGAAATGAACTTTTTAAAAGAAGGACGGGAAGTTCAGATTCGTATGTTTGAAAACGAAGTTTTGGATATCGAGCTACCTGTTAATGTAACTTTACAAGTTACATCAGCACCAGATGCTGTAAAAGGTAATACCACTACAAATCCACAAAAAAAAGTGATTGTTGAAACAGGTTATGAACTAGAAACACCGATGTTTATTAAAGAAGGTGATATTATTATTATTTCAACTGAAACAGGTAAGTATTCTGGTAAATCAAAAGAGTAATTATGTCAAATTATATTAATGTTCCCTTTAATTCAGATCAAATTTATGTTGTTAAAGAGGGTGCTTTTTTAGATATTATAAAATTTACAATGTCAGATTTTAAAGAAATTAAAGTTGTTGGTAAACCTAATTTAGTATTTGAAGAAAATCATACAAATCTAATGATATACCTAGAAATAAAAGTAAAGGAAACATCGCGAAAATCATTAAATACATTATTTAAAAATATCAGTAACCAGTTAAAAAGTGCTATAAAATCATTAATTGATATTAAACCAAAAAATATTCAATTAATTTTAAAGGGATTTTATTAGTTTTACATAAAATAATATTAAAAGTTTGTCTTATGTATCATCAGTTAAATAAAAGGAAATATATGGAAAAAGGTTTTAGAAAGTTTTATTATACTTATAAACATTTCGATTCCAAAGATTGAGCAACCTTTATTATAGGAGTCAATCTTATTCTTTTATATATTTCAATTATTTTATGAAACTGAGCAGATAAAAGTTATGAAACTTGAAAAGTATATAATCAAAATCCAGATTTACTTAGGAAAATCAAAGAAATAGCAGATTCAAATCCAAATATGCAACGTGAAGTATATCGCAGTTTGCTTCCTAATGCAGTGCTATTATTGTGAGGAGGAACAACTTATTGATTTACTTTTATGTCAAATGTTTTAATGGCAATTACGATTTTAATCTTTCCGTTTTTTAAAAAATCCCGTAAAATGCAAAAATTTTATTTTTCTGGAATAGTTTATATTATCATAGTTGTATCAGCTTTTTGATTTGGTTATATAGTTGATTCTAGCATCGGTGGAAATGATACAGATAACGATTTTTATCGAACTTTAGTATGACATGCGATCGCTCCATTCTTTGGTATAATTACTCTTTTTTGAGAAAGAAAAAGAATTCGTGTAAGTACCCGTGTTATATGAAGTTTTTCGATTTATCCAGTTACATATTTGATTTTTGTTATTTTTATATATACATTTGGTTATAAATTTAAAAATCTTAGTCAACATGACTTTTTACCGAGTATAGTAGCACAAACTAATGAAGAAAATTATATTATTCCAAAGATATATAATACCGAATTAGATCGCGGGATAGCAATTTATTCAGTTATCAGTTTCTGACATCCACTAGGTTATAGTGGAGATAATTTATATTTAAAATCTATTTTAATATTAATAATGATTTCTCTATCTTTCTTTTCGGCGCCTGCTGTTGGTTTTATCCTTAGAAAAGTATTGAGAATCTTACAACCAGGACAAAAAGCCTTACCTCCAGTTTACTTTATTAAAACTAAAGAAAGAATTGAAGCGATAGAGCAACGTAAAGCAGTTATGCAGGAAGCAAAAAATGAAAAATAAAAAGGATGATAAAGCAACCGATTATGTTGCAAGTTATTTTAATAAAACCCAAGAAGTTATAAAGCAGCATAATCCAAAAAATATTATTACACTACAGTTTTTTCAGCGTCGAGATGATAGTATTTTAGCAGGAATGCAAGAAGTTTTAGGATTACTTGAAGAACAAACTGACACTTCTAAATATAAAATTAAATATTTACCTGATGGTAGCAAAATCAATAATTTAGAGATTGTATTAGAACTTACAGGACATTATCAAGATTTTGGAATTTGAGAAGGTATGATAGACGGGATTTTGGCTCGCTATACTTCGATTGCCACCAATGCATATGATATTAAGAAAGTTGCTAATAACAAAGAAATAATTTTTATGGGTGATCGTGCTGATCATTTTATCAATCAAACAATCGATGGATATGCAGTTGGTATTGCAGGTATTCACATTGTATCGACACCGATGCAGAAATTTGCTCAAAAAAACAATCAAGAAAGTGTTTTCGGAAGTATGCCTCATGCTTTAATACAAAATTTTGATGGTGATGTAGTTGCTGCCACACTTGCATTTCAACATAGTTTTCCAAACGATAAAATTATCGCTTTAGTAGATTACAATAATGATGTTGTTAAAGATTCGTTAGCAGTATGGAATGCATTAGGTGATAAGGTTTGAGGTGTTCGGATTGATACATCTAAGAATATGAAGGATCATATGTTTGATAATGAACCTGATAATCCAGATTTTTATGGTGTTAATGTTGAACAAGTAAAAAGATTGCGTGTGGCATTGGATGATGTAGGTGCTAACAATTATAAAATTGTTGTTTCATCTGGATTTAATGCATCTAAAATAGCATATTTTGAAGCTTCAAATGCACCTGTAGATTTTTATGGAGTTGGACAAAGTATATTTAAATTAAATAATTCATTTTCTGCTGATGCAACCTTATTAAATGGTAAAAAACAAGCTAAAGAAGGTCGTGGATATCGCTATAATCCAAACCTAATTGATTATATACCTAAATCAAATAATAAAGCATAAAATGTTTATTACCGGTATATAGCTATAAACATTTATATTTAAAGAGGTGATATGAAAGATGATGTATTAGTGATTAAAGGAGCTCGCGAAAATAATTTAAAAAATATTGATTTAACAATCCCAAAAAACAAGTTAATAGTTTTTACAGGTCTCAGTGGAAGTGGAAAAAGTTCTCTTGCTTTTAATACCATCTACGAAGAAGGTCGCAGACGATATGTTGATTCGCTAAGTTCATATTCTAGAATGTTTTTAGGTGGAACAAAAAAACCTGATGTGGATAAAATCGAAGGACTTAGTCCTGCTATTTCAATTGAACAAAAAACTGTTCATAATAATCCACGTTCAACTGTTGGGACTGTAACTGAGTTATATGATTACTTTAGATTACTTTTTGCAAGGATTGGTAAGGTTTTTTGTCCAAATCATAACATTGAAATAAGTTCACAAACTTCAAAAGATATTCTTGATCAAATTTTTTTAAATAATCAAGATCAAAAAATTGCAATATATGCTCCATTGGTTGAAAGTGAAAAAGGAAGTCATCAAAACCTACTTGAAAAACTTAAAAATGATGGTTACACACGGGTAAAAATTGATGGAGATATGTATTTACTTGAAGATGAAATTAAACTAAATAAGAACAATAAACATAACATTGATTTAGTTATTACTAGAGCAATTGAAGTAAGTGAGCAAAAGTATAATGAAATTTCAGAAGCAATTAATATTGCTACTGAAAAATCAGGTGGGATAGTTAGAGTAGAGAATTTAACTACTAAACAAGTAAATATTTATTCAAAGTTATATGCATGTATTTATAAGGATTTTTCAGTTCCAAAAATAGAACCAAGAATGTTTTCGTTCAATGCTCCATATGGGATGTGTGAAAATTGTAAGGGATTAGGTTTAGAATTTAAAGCAGATATCGATGTGTTAATCTCTGAGCAATGAAGAACAATCGAACAAGGGGCAATTAAATATTTTGCTAATACTGTAAATACTCAAAATCTTGAATGACAAGAATATGATGCAATGTTAGAATATTATCATATTCCTAAAAATTTACCAATTGATGAGATGAACGATGAGCAAATGAAGCGAATTTTATACGGTTCGCAAAATGATGAAATAGATTATGTATTGATTTCATCATCAGGGAATAAATATCGCCGTCGCGATAAAATTGCAGGAATTATAACCTTAATTGAAAATCATTATTACAATACAACTTCTGAAAATCGTCGTGATTATTTAAAAAAATATATGGGAACCTTTGCTTGTTCATTATGTAAAGGAGCCCGTTTAAATCAGCATGCATTAGCAGTAAAAATAGATAAGTTGAATATTTTTGATTATATAAAAATGTCAATTGAAAAATTGCTTGAAAAAATCGAAGAAGTACAATTAAAACTTAGTGAGCATCAACTTTCAATTTCGAATCTAATTTTTAAAGAAATTATCGATCGATTATCATTTTTAAAGAATGTAGGTTTAGAATATTTAACCCTTGACCGTAGCGCAGAAAGTTTGTCAGGAGGTGAAGCACAACGGATTCGTTTAGCTACCCAAATCGGATCAAATTTATCAGGAGTTTTATATGTTTTAGATGAACCTTCAATTGGATTGCACCAAAAAGATAATCAAAAACTAATTCAAACATTGAAAAATATGGTTGATTTAGGTAACACTTTAATAGTTGTTGAACACGATGAAGAAACCATCTTTGCTGCTGATTATATAGTTGATATTGGCCCGCAAGCCGGTGAACATGGTGGAAAAATAGTAGCTTTTGGTGATTTAGAAAATATTATTAATTCTCCTGAATCAATTACTGGTAAATATTTATCAGGTGAATATCAAATCAAGATACCTAAAAAGCGTCGATCTGGTAATCAAAATTTTATTGAAATCAAAGGTGCTCGTGAGAACAATCTAAAAAATATTGATGTTAAAATTCCCCTTGGGATGCTAGTAGGGATAACAGGTGTATCAGGCAGCGGGAAAAGTACATTAGTTAATGATATTTTAGTTGCAGGAATTCAACATATGCGAGGTTTAACCGAATGAAGTGCGCAACGAAAAGCGAAGTTTGATACCATTAAAGGACTTATTAATATTGATAAAGTTGTACCTATTTCACAAAGCCCGATTGGAAGAACACCTAGATCTAATCCTGCTACATACACAGGTGTTTTCGATGATATCCGAGATGTATTTGCTAATGTAGCAGAAGCTCGTGCTAGAGGTTATAATAAAGGAACTTTTAGTTTCAATACCAATGGAGGTCGCTGCGAAAAATGCTCTGGTGATGGTTATTTGAAAATAGAAATGCATTTTTTACCAGATGTTTACATCCCTTGTGACCAATGTGATGCCAAACGCTACAACCGTGAAACACTTGAAATCAAATACCGTGATAAAAATATAAATGATATTTTAGAAATGAGTGTGGAAGCAGCTTTTGAATTTTTCAAAAATCATAAAAAAATCAGCGAAAAACTTCAATTTTTATTAGATGTTGGATTAGGTTATATCAAACTTGGGCAAATGTCTACAACTTTATCAGGTGGAGAAGCACAAAGAGTTAAATTAGCAACCTATTTACAACGCAAACCTACAGGTAAAACATTATATGTTTTAGATGAACCCACAACTGGATTACACATTCATGATGTTAAGAAATTAATTGAAATTTTAGATCGCATTGTTGATAAAGGTGATTCAGTAATTGTGATTGAGCATAATTTAGATGTGATTAAAAACTGTGATTATTTAATTGATTTAGGTCCTGACGGTGGTATTAAAGGTGGTAGAATAGTTGCATCTGGAAGTCCTGAAGAAGTTGCTAAATGACATATTGGATACACAGCTGAATTTTTATCCAAAATTTTATAATTTCTTTATAATTAATTAATATGAATCGTAAAAATATCAGTGTTAGACATATTGTGAACTTCTTTAATTTAAAACTTTTAAATAATGATTTAAATAAAGTTAATTGAGGATGTGTGTATCGGCCTGCAATAAAACAAGTTGGTCTGGAACTAACCGAACATATCGGAAATAGTGATTTATCAGGAAATATAATTTCATGAGGAACCACCGAATCTATATGATTTCAAAGCATCGGGAGAGTAGCAGCATTGCGAGCAATTGAACATGTGTTTTTAGGTAATCCACCATTGGTGCTGCTTTCAAGACGCATTTCTAAACCTGCTTTAAGTTGGATTCAATTAATGGCTGATAAATATGGTGTACCAGTTTGCTTGACTCCGATGTCTTCATCTTATATAGCAACCAATATCGGGTCTTATTTAAACAACCATTTTGCAGATGAAAAATTAGTACATGGTTGTTTAGTTTTAGTAGGTGGTACTGGTGTTTTGATAACAGGTGTATCAGGGATAGGAAAATCTGAAGCAGCCTTAGAGTTAGTGCAAAAAGGTCATGTTTTAATTAGTGATGATTCAGTTTTAATCAAAGATAATGGAAATTTATTTATCGGTAAATCACCAAAAATAACTCAAAATATGTTAGAAGTACGTGGAATTGGTATAATTGATGTAAAATATACATACGGAATTCGAGCTGTAGCACCATCATCGATTATCAATTTAGTTGTTGAATTGGTTCGTACTGAAAAACAAAATGAGTTAGATCGCATTGGAGTCGATTTTCTTAAATACCCAATTTTAGGTCGTAGCATTAAGAAAATACAAGTTCCAATCAAAGAAGGGGGTTCAGCTGCTTCATTAATTGAAGCTGCTGTCAGTGCCTATTTATCGCGTCACGATGGACTTGATATCTTGAAAGAAATAGAAAAAAGGAGGTTAGAACTAGATGACTAGTATTCCGATATGAGTACCTGAAACAGCAAAGCATGAAGGGATACCAGATGCACCTTTATTTAGTATTGGTTCATTTAGCGTGCAGGTATATTCATTAATGATTATGCTCGGTTATTTAGCATCCATTTTAACAATCATTTATTTTTGAAAACGAGAGAAGTTAAATATGGATAAACTCTTTGTGTTAATCATTATTACCATCCCACTTGGGATTTTAGGTTCACGTCTTGGATATATAATCGAGCAACTTATTTATCAAGATGAACCATTTAAAGGTTCAGCTTGGTATAAAATCTGAGAGGGTGGATTAAGTATTCAAGGTGGACTTGTAGTAACGATTTTAGTAGATTTATTTTATGTTTATACACAACGCAAACACTTAGATATTCGAAAAGCTGCATCAATAATTATTCCTACCATCTTAATAGGTCAATTTATTGGTCGTTGGGGTAACTATGCAAACCATGAAGTTTATGGAAAAATCGATTGAAGCGGACAAAGTTCATTAATCTTTGGTAAAACCTTTGCACAAAATATGTATATCTCTGATGCTTTAACTAATTCAATGGGATTAAACGGAGCATATCGTTATCCATTATTCTTATATGAAGGATTAGCAAACTTAGTTGGATATATTTTAATTGTATGAGTGATAAACTTCTTTGGTATCTTTAAACCTGGAAGCAGCATTGGTTTATACTTAATTTGATACGGACTGCTACGTATGGCGATGGAACCACTGCGTGAAGAAGCATATGGATTATATCAATATGTTGCGATTGCATTTGTTGTTGTCGGTGTATTAGTATTTATTTACTATCAAATGTGAGCTAAAGTTAAATATAAAGTAGAATACAGACATAAAGTGTTTAAATTCTATCAATATCAAGATCAAAATGCTTACTTTCAATATGTTGATGCTACATCAATAACACATATGTTTAAAAAAGCATATTCTTATATATGATTTAAATAAGTTGAATTAAATAAGGAGTTATTATGGAAAAAGAAATTTATGATTTAGTTATTATTGGAGCAGGACCTGCTGGTTTAAATGCAGCATTATATGCTTCACGTGCAGAATTAAAAACAATTTTTATTGAAAAAGGCGCACCTGGTGGAAAATTAGTGGTAACAAATAAGGTGGAAAATTGACTTGGAACCGAAATGACTGAAGGGTGACAACTTGCAACACATTTTTTAGAACATGCTAAAAAATTTGGTGCAAAATATCAATATGGTGAAGTTGAAGAACTGATTAACCATTCGGATTATGAAAAAGAAGTTAAATTAACAAACGGGAAATCAGTATTTGGTCGCACTGTATTGATAGCAACCGGAATGAAAAACCGCGAACCAAACTTTATTAAAAACTTTCAAGAATTTTTAAACCGCGGAGTTAGTTATTGTGCAATTTGTGATGGTCCACTTTATAAAGGATTTCCATCATTGGTGCTTGGTGCAGGTAATTCAGCAGTTGAAGAAGGAACTTATTTAACCAATATTGCTTCACATGTACATATTGTAATCAAAGATGCAGATTTCACAGCAGAAAAAAGATTAGTTGATGAATTACTTGCTAAGCCAAATGTTACTGTTTATCGTGAATCACAAATTAAAGAATTACAAGGACATGATTCGTTAGAATCTGCTGTTATTGTAGATAAAAACGGAAATGAAACAACTATTTCAATTGGATCATTTTTCCCTTACATTGGAATGGTTCCTACCACAACCTTTGCTAAAAACCTCAATATTTTAGATAAAAACGGGTTTATAGAAACCGATGAATTTATGCAAACTAGAATTAAAGGAATTTTTGCTGCAGGTGACATCCGAACTAAAGATATTCGTCAAATTATCACAGCTGCCTCAGATGGAGCAATTGCTGCTAAAAAAATATCAGATTATATTAATTTTAAGTAAGAAAAATAAAGGATGCTAATTGCATCCTTTATTTTTGATCAATTATTTATCTGCTAAGCGAACCGAATCTAAATCAACTGTTACTTCAGATTTTTTACCATAACTTTCAATCAACAAAGTCACTTCTTTATTTTTATGATCAATCGCTATTACTTCTGCAACATAACCAGTATATGGACCTTCAATAACTTCAACAAAATTATGTTCTTCTAAACCGAAATTGTATTCACCTGAATCAAAACGTCGTTGTGCTTCTTTTTCTTTTTTATGCATTTTAGTAATTTCAAGATTAGATACTGGAGTAGGTTTTGCTCCCTTACCAGAAGAACCAACCAATCCAGTAACATATTGAGTGTTACGCACCAAGAATCAAGCTTTATCAGACATATGCATATGAGCAAAAATATAACCTGGATATAAATTTACATATTTAACCTTAAATTCATTACCTTCTAATTTCTTTTGATGTTCTTTAGAAGTTAGTGTTGGACGTTGAAAGATTTTAAATGCTCCTTGTGGTGTTGCGGTTAAATCAAAATCATGTAATAAATCTTCAGCAACTATTCGGTTATTTAATGATTCGATAACTTGTTGTTCTTTACCTCTAACGGTAGAAATCATATATCATTTCAAATTACTCATAAGCCTCCTAAATGTTTCATAATTTGAATAAATGTGTAAAGCCAAATGATAAGGCTGTTACAAAAATAGTGAATATTACAGTAAAAATTAAAATTTTTACAAAGTTAATTGAATTTGTTTTTGCATCGGGTCATCTAACACGTCTAACCTCTTTAACTAGCTTGCGCATCCAAAAACGTTTTTTTCGCTTCGATTTAACGATATGTTCGTTTTCTTGTGACATTTAAACCTCTTCTTTATGTATTGTATGTTTGTGACAATGGATACAATGTTTTTTAACAGTTAAGCGTTCAGTTTTACCTAAACTCTTATTAGTTGTGTAATTTTTACGACGACATTCACTACAAGACATTGCTACTTTATGATTAGTCTTCATATTTATTAATTCTACCATATTATTTAAAATTTGCTATAAATCAAGCAAACAAAACAATTTAAGATTTTTATAATTCTTATGTAAAATTTCATTTTTTCTTTATAATACTATAAGAATTTAGTATAATACAAAAAAATACACAAAAAAGGAATAAAATGGATAAAAAAATTGTTGCTTTTGCAAGCGATCATGCCGGTTATAAACTTAAAGAAGAACTTAAAAATTATGTTGAATCTTTAGGTTATAAAGTAGTTGATTTAGGACCAAACACTGATGCAGTTCCAAGTTCATATGCGACTCAAGGACATAAATTAGCTGAATATATGGATAAAGAAGATCCTGCATTTGGTATCGGGGTATGTGGTACAGGTTTAGGAATTTCATATGCACTAAATCGTCATAAACACATTCGAGCTGCTAGAGTTACTTCGTTAGAAGATACTCATTTAGCAAAATTACACAATAATGCCAATGTTTTAGCATTCGGAGGACGTCAAATTGCTCCAGAAAATGCTAAAAAAATGGTTGATGAGTATTTAAAAACAAATTATGAAGGTGGTAGACACCAATCAAGAATAGAGGAGTTAGATAAATAATGGCAGACAAGTTAGTTGAGAAAAAAGACTTAAAACCTACCTGACATATCACATTAGATAAAGAAAAAGGTAAATGAAGAGTATCGCGTGAAGGTTCAGAACGCGCAACTATTACATTTGATACTCAAAAAGAAGCGATTCCATATGCTCGTGATTTAGCTAAAAAACATAACGGAACATACTATATACACGGAGAAAACGGAAAAATCCGTGCTGGAAAAGGTTATAAACCAGAATAAAAATATACGCAATATTGGTTGATATTGCGTATTTCATTAAATTATGAAAACAGGAATTTTTAGTAAAAGATTTTTTATCTTTATAGCTCAATTTATTTTTCTTTTTGCTTTATTAGCAGGGATAGCAAGTCTGTTATTTTTGATCAATGCTAACTATATTTACTTATTTTTGACAATAGCTTATTTTGTTAATACTTTTTTTGTGTTTTTTATTGGTTTACAACGGCGCAATTTTGAAGCAAAATTAGGTTGATTATATATCTTAATTTTATTCCCGGTTGTAGGACATGCTCTTTTCTTTGGTTTTGGTTGAATTTCACGAAACAGAAGTGAAATCAAACTAAAAAATGATCCTAGATATAAAATTAATACATACGAATCGCTCGGATTAACTAGCACACATGAATGTTATGATGCAAATTTAAAGGCTGTTGCTCGCATTAATGATACCAAGACCAAAAGTTCCCAATACCATTTTTATAACGAAGGTTATCGGTTTTATAAAACATTATTTGAAGCAATAAAAAATGCTCAAAAATCAGTATTTATTATTTCATATATAATCAAAAAAAGCGAAATTTCAAAAGAGTTTTTAGATCTTATTAAACAAAAACACTCACAAGGTATCGAAATAAGATGATTAATTGATTTTTTTGGTGCATATCATTCTCAAAAAAAACAAATAAAGAAATTAATTAAGTTAGGTATTAAAATTATTTATATTGGTAAAATTTATTATCCATTTATTAATGCCGCAAGTTTTAACCGCAACCATCAAAAATTTATTATTATAGATTCACAAATAGTGTTTTCTGGCGGAAATAATATTTCTGATGAATATGCTTCATTATCAAAAAAATATGGGCACTGAATTGATGTTAATTATAAAATAACAGGTGAATATGTTAATGTTTATATCTTGCTTTTTTTAAAACTTTGACATATTTTTGCTAAAGAAGAACTAAAACCTACTCAATATTTGTCATCAATTTGCGATGATGACCATCGCAATCATTCTGTTTTAGTTGCTGAATCACCAAGTTTTCCACATTCTGTTTCCGAATTTACTTGATTAAAGTTATTTGCTAACGCTAAAGAAAGTATTAAAATTGCATCACCATATTTTTCAGCATCCGATGCTCTGTATCGACAATTTTTATTATGTTTAAAAAGTGGGGTAGAAATAACTGTATACTTTCCAGGCTTACCAGATAAGAAAATAGTGCATCAAATTGGATTATGACAACTTAAAAAACTTATTAAACATGGGTTAAAGGTAAAAATATATAATGACCATTTTATGCATTCTAAAATCGGTATCATTGATTCACAAATTGCTTGAGCAGGTAGTGCTAATTTAGATAGTCGTAGTATGAATTCACAGTATGAAACAATGGATATTATTTATGGAGATGCAGTTGAGCAAGTTAATGATATTTTTGATGAATATGATAAATATTGCAGTGATTTAACAGATAATCCAAAGTTAAATAAAGACTACAATATCTTTGAAAAATTCTTTTTTTCTTGAATGAAATTATTAATATAAGGAGTATATGAGATTAAGATTTGATAAAAATGCACAAGGTAAATTAAATGAATCTATTTATTATCTAAAAGAATTTCCGATACAATTAAATCACACTAATGTTATTGAAATAGGTGCAGGTAAGGGAGAGATGATAACATCCCTTGCAAAGCAAAATCCAGATATCAAATATTATGCCCTTGAAAAATATGCAACTGTTGCAGTTAAAATTCTCAAAAAAATTGAAGAACTTAATTTGACTAACTTATTTATTATAACTGCTGATGCGATTAAAATAAATGAAATATTCAAAGGAACTTGTGATAAAATTTGACTTACCTTCAGTGATCCATGACCTAAGAATGCACATTTTAAAAGACGACTAACATATAAAACATTTTTAGATACATATAAGCAATTATTAGGACAAGGTGGAAAGTTATGATTTAAGACAGATAATGACAAACTTTTTGAATTTTCACTTGATTCGTTAATACAAAATAACTGAAAAATAATTTATCAAACCGATGATTTACATAAATCAGAATATAATAATCAAAATATTAAAACAGGTTATGAAATTAAATGAAGTCAAAAAGGAAAGAATATAAATTTTTTAATAGCAAAACCAAAATAAAATCGTCAAAAGACGATTTTATTTTTGTATTTCCATTTGTGCTTTTGCTAAAACAGCCGATGTATTATCTGGTGTAATGCTTGCTCTAAATTCTGTTTCTAATTGGTTTTGTTTATTAATATCCTTGATTTTAGGCAAGATTTGATAAAATTCTTCAATATTATCAATGCTATTTCAAGCATCCACTAATTGTTTAGTGTTTTGTGTTTGGACAATTAGTGAAATATTATAATTAGTAAATTTATCTAATCGAGGCTTTAATGCTTGTTTTAAAATTTCGCGAAATTGTTGATATAAAAAATCTAAATCATCAAATTGCTTAGGATTATGATAATTAACATCTGCTTTTTGTAATAAATTTTTTACTTGTTGATCTGCTAAACCAGGTAATTTAACAGAATTTATATATGAATCAAGCGTTGAATATTTATATTCATAATACTTTCTATCACTTGCTCCTGTGTTTAAAACTGCAATTGATAAACCAAAAGCACCAGCAGTTACAGTTGTTGCAAGAGCAGAAAATCAAAATAACTTTCTTTTAGTTTTTGCTTCCATTTTACCCCTTTGTTTATTTTATAATTATACTAATTTTTATCATATTTTTAAATTATTTACATAATATTCACATTTTTTGTTCCTTATTAGTAACTTTTTTTTGAAAAATAATATAAAAATTATGTATAAACAAATTGATTCAAGAGATTGTTCGTTATATGTATTTATACATCTAGCAAATAAATACTATAACGAACAATATGATATAAACCAATTAAAGTTAAATGTTAGTTATGATGAAGAAGGTATAAGTCTATTTCATTTTCAAAAAACTTTATCACAATACCAATATCAGTTACAAAGTTTTAAATGTAGTGTAAAAGATTTTGAAAAACTTGATGTTGATGAATATCCACTTGCTGCAATAATCTTAAATCAAAATATGCAACATATGGTGCTAATTGAAGAAGTGCAAGGAAATAAATTGTTAATCTATGATCCAAAACAAGGAAGAATAAAACAAGATAAAAACATTTTTTTAAACTTATATCGAGGAATATTGGTCAAAATAAGTAAAGATAAAGCAGCACAAAAACAAATAATAAAAAAGTATAGAAATACTTATTTCGGTGGTTTAAGTATTTCCATAAAGTTGATTTTTATGTATTTGCTGCAAATAATTATTTCACTTATTACACCATTAACAACAAAATATATTTTTGAAAATATAATTCCATTTCATCTTAAAAAGGAATTATGATTAATGAGTGGATTTTTTATTATTTTATTTGTAATTATTAGTTTAATTCAAATAATGATCACGAGAATCTTTGAAAATAAAGTATTGACTAGTTATTCAAAAGAATTCAATAATTTATTGAAATCTTGAAGTCATCAAAATATTAAAATTATTAATCAATTAGGTGAAATAGAGATAAAAAATCGCATCAGTTCTTTAATGAATTACTTAATTCATAAAAAGACTTTTTTGTCTAAGGTTTTTGTAAACATAATCAGTTTTATCATCTCATTGATTATTATTTTTGCTATAAATAAAAAATTGTTATTTATTGTAGGTGCTTTTGGAATAATTACAAGTGTTTTTGCTAGCATTTATATGTTTTGGTATTTTAAAAACAAAAATCAAATTGTTGCTCAAAGTATTCTAACCGATAAACAAATCAATAATTATATTAATATTTTAAAAGATAATTTTGATTATACATTTGCAAATTTATATCAAAAGAATTTATTGAATGATTATGCAGCATATATACAAGAAAATTCTAATTTTAATTTACAGATGCAAAATTTTAATCATTTTGAATTGTTTTTAGATGTTTTTTATCCATTTTGCATCCTAATTTATGGAACATTTCAAATATGATCGCAGAATTTGAAAGTATATGAACTGTTATTTTTTATCACAGCATCAAATTTGTTTATCAGACCTCTAAAATTTATTCCACAAGCACTTCAGATGTCAAAAGATTATAAGATTAGCAAAACTATGCTTAATATTTTTAGAACTGGTAAACCTGTAAATTCAAATCTTTTAGAGAATATCAATTCGATTGATAAAATACATCTATCATATGTATCCTTTTCATATAATAGCAATCCTAATTACAAAGTTGTTAATATTCCAAGGCTCATAATTGATCAAAAACATATCATCAAAGGCGATAATGGTAGTGGCAAAACTACATTATGCAACATCATTAGTGGTAAATATCAAATTGATTATGGTGAAATCTTAATAAATGATCAAAAAATGAATTTACACAATAACCAAATACGTGAAAAAATTTATTATGTAGGGGATAAAAATCAAAAATTAGATATGTCTATATCTGAATATTTAATGATATCTGATTCTTTTGGTTTCAATGATACCATTAATAGATTTAAGTTATATCCTATTTTAAAAAAAGCAAATTTGGATGATATAGAAAATATAAATATCAATTCTTTATCAAGTGGACAAATGCAAATAATTAAGTTGTTAAGAATTTTTATTTTAGATTACGATGTAGTTTTACTTGATGAAGCATTTGAATCAATTTCACAAGAGATTTTCTTGATGCTTCAAAAACCACTTGGATATATTTTAAAAAACAAAAAAGTAGTAGAAATTTCACATAATAATAAATATCTTTTTGCTGATTCGCAAGTAATTAATCTTGAAAAAGTACAAAATTAGTTTTTTAGAATATTTACTACTTTTTTCATTATTAGCATTGTTTGCGATGTTTATTTATTTGATTATGTATCAGTCGATTAATAAATATCAGCAGGTGATAATTAGACAAAATAATAATGAGTTGATTTTAAAAAATATAGCTTATGATAAATTAGCATTAAAAAACTATCAAATTGACTTTAATTTTGAAGATAAATTGCATCAATATCAAATTAATATTGATGCAATAAATGAAAATGAAGAAATTATTATCAAAAATTCAGATTTATCAATGTTTTTAAAACAAAAAAACCTTGAATTTATCCCAGTTCGTTTAATTGAATCAAAAGAATTAATTTATAAATATATTTATAACTGATTTATACATTTATTTAACTAATTTTATATAATTATGTTATGTTTAAATATAACCTGCAAATTAACCTTTCAAATCAACCTAAAAATACTGATATTTTTATCAATCAAATGTATGATATTTTAAATAATTTTGCTAATTATTTTAAAATTGATAAAAATAAGCAAATTATTTTAGATGTAAGCTTTGTTTCAAAAAATAAAATTAAACAACTTAATTCAGAGTATCGTAATAAAGATTATGTAACCGATATTCTTTCATTTAGTTTTCAAGAAAATAATTTATATGACAAACTACCGATTTATTTTTTAGGTGAGCTAGTAATATGTTGACATAAAATGAAGATGCAAGCAAAAGAGTTTAATCATTCACTTAAACGTGAATTTTGTTATTTATTTACACATGGATTGGTACATTTGCAAGGTTATGATCATTCAAATGAAAGTCAAAAACAACAAATGGATAGTATTGTAGATATAATTTTTAATCCATTAAAAATCACAAGGGGATAAAATGAAAATAAATGTTGAAGAATTAAAAGAATTATTAAAATATTCATATTGTCCATATTCAAAATTTGCAGTTGCAGCAATTGCAATCGATGAAAATGGAAATCAATACAAAGGTGTTAATGTTGAAAACGCTGCATATCCATCTGGTTTATGTGCCGAAAGAAGTGCGTTGTTTGGTTCAGTAGCATATGGTGGAAAAGTTGGAAAATTCAAGGAAATACATATTATTTCTTCAGGAAAATCAGAAGTAAGTCCGTGCGCAGGATGCAGGCAAGTAATGACAGAATTTATGCCTGATGATGCATTGATTTATCAATATAGCAATGATGCTAGCAAAGTTCGTATTAATAAATTGATCGAGCTTTGTCCATATCCCATTCATTCGGAGAATATTAAATAATGAAAATTTGTTTTGCAAGCATTATTGGAAGACCCAATGTTGGAAAAAGCAGTTTATTAAATGCTATTATCGGTTACAATGTTGCAATTGTTACAGATACTGCTCAAACTACTCGAGATCAAATTACAGGTATATATAACGATGATAATTACCAAATTATTTTTACTGATACACCCGGAATCCATAGACCTGAAAATAAGTTAGGTCAAACATTAAATAAAAATGCTTATGAAGCAACTAACGATGTTGATGTATTGTTGTTTTTAAGTCCATCTGATGAGAATCTCGGTAATGGTGATAAAATGATTTTAGAAAAAATACAGAATGTAAAACACAAAATTGCTGTAATTTCTAAAATTGATAAAATTCAAGGTAAACCTGAACTTTTACAACAAAAAATGCAGCAATTACTTGCGTATAATTTTGAACATATTATTTCAACAAACATCAATAATGATAAATCTATTAATGCATTAATAGATTTAATTAAAACATATACTTATGATGGACAAGAACAATATGATAGCGAATATATCACAGATAAATCGATGCGATTTATTGCTAAAGAAATTATTCGTGAATCAGCAATTAATTTATTATATGAAGAATTACCACATTCAATTGCTGTTGAAATC
The DNA here is from genome assembly GCF_054353895.1 of Mycoplasma sp. 394. Classification (NCBI taxonomy): domain Bacteria; kingdom Bacillati; phylum Mycoplasmatota; class Mollicutes; order Mycoplasmatales; family Mycoplasmataceae; genus Mycoplasma; species Mycoplasma sp. 394. Next base: position 93,534 of record NZ_JBTHHL010000001.1, read on the forward strand.
TTGGAATTCGATGAATCTGATCCTCAAAAAATAATAATTGATGCAGTTATTTATGTTAAAAAAGATTCACAAAAAGGAATGTTAATAGGAAAAAAAGCCGAAAAAATTAAAGCAATAGGAAAATCGGCACGTATCAAAATCGCACATCAATTTGGATTACCCACAACCTTATCATTGAAAGTAAAGGTTGCTAAAAAGTGAAATGATGATTTAAATTTATTGGGTAAATTTGGTTATAAATAGTTGTTTAACACTTTGATAAAAGTGTTAAACATTTTTTGTTCAAAATTTTAATAATTTTAGTTTTTTATTGGTTTTTATTTTATATACATACAAAAAAATTTAATAATAATGTGTATATTTAAAACTTAAATAAGTAAAAATATAAATAGAATTAAACTTTTTTATCTTATTTATAGGCATAAAATATTTAACTTACATATTTCAATGATTTTAAAAGTAGTAACGAATTAATAGCATAATGTAAGCAAAAAAAAAAAAAACATTTATAATTTCTTTGTATATCTTTAAAAAGATAAAAACATACATTTGTATGTTAATAAAAGTTTAAAGTTATACTTAATTATTATTTTATTGAGGTGAAATGAAAATCAAAAGAAAATTAAAATTATTTCTTGGTGCTAGTGGTAGTTTAGGACTACTTGCTGGTGTTGCTGCTGCTTCAGCAGGAACACCTACACAAGGACAAAGTCAGACTGCTTCAACAACATCAAGTGTTTCTGACCAACAAGGACAGACAACCACATATAAAATTACTCCATATGTGCATTCTATTTCATATTCAACAGATACAACTAATAGTCAAAAACGAACTTTTTTAGTTACTAGAGAAGTCAATTTAGTATTTGAAAATGGAATCGATTCTGTTACTAGAGCAAAATATGAAACAATTTTTAAAGATAAAGGATTAAAATATTCTGTTTCTAGAAGGTTTGTTAAAGGTAAAACAAATATTTTAGTAGGGATTCATGGAGATTCAGATGTTTTAGTTGATAATAAATTATCAGATTTATCAAATAATCTACCTTATGGAGATAATTTATGACTTCAAACTGATGCATATTGAATTTCAACTTTAAAAGATGGATATGTTTCTGTTTTAGCAAAAAATACTAATGCTGCTTTTTATGCTGCAACTACCTTAGCAGAAGTCTTTAAACAACTTAATGGTTATGAAATTGAAAAATTTACCATTAAAGACTATGCAGATATAAAAATGCGTGGAACATTAGATGATTTCAAAGAATCACAGTGATCACAACAAGATCGTCTTGATTATTTTGCATGAGCATCTAAATATAAATTAAATACATATTTATATGCTGCTAGTGACGACTTAAAACATAGTAGTCAATGAAAATTATTATATACACCAGGTGAGCTTGCTAATATCAAAGAATTAGCAACAACTGGAGAATCTACTAAAGTTAGATTTGTATATACAATTAATCCATTTAACCAAGGTGACTTTACAGCAGATACATATAATTCAGATTTAGCAAGTTTAGAAAGTAAAATTTGACAACTTGCAACAGCTGGTATTAAACGTATTGCGCTATATGCAAGCAATGATGCGAATTTAAATACTAAAATCTTAAATGATTTAACATCTTGAATTAAAGAAAAAGTCGTTACTGCTTTTTCAGATTTTGATGCATCAACTTTATTTTTAGTATCTAATACCGAATACCAAGATTATTACAATTTATTACCAAAAGAAATTGAGATTGTAAAATTACCTAAATCTAATGCAGCAGAAGTTACATCAAATGTAAGTGACTTTGTAAATAAAGCAAATCGTGGAGTTAGTTTATTATTAAATTGACCAACTACACAAAAATATGAAGATCAAGGAAATATGGTTTTAGGTGGTTTATCAACATATCTACCATCAATTACAAATAATCAATCTTTAACTAAAGGATTAGATGGAATTATTGTAAAACCAATGCAAGCTAAACTTGCTTCTCGCATCGCATTATTTGAAACAGCAAATTATGGCTGAAAAGTATGACAATCATCTAACGATGCTTGAGTACAATCGTTTAATTATCTTTTAAATGATTCAGATTTAGAGAGCAAAGACGCACAAGCGTTACGTACCATTGCATTAAGACTATTTGATAATCCTTATTCAGCAACAAACACTGTTGCTAATACCGATTCAGTTGCTTTAGAAAGTCATGCTAATAAGTTTAAACAAACATATAATACTAAAGCATTTAATTTATATGATGTATATACATTACAAGATGAGTTAAATAATTTAACTGATGCAGTTGATTTATTAAAAATTTCAACAGCAACAAAAACCAAAGCATTCTTTTCAGAAATTAAACCTTGAGCAAATATGCTTAAAGATTTATCAACAGCAGCAAATCATCTAATTGATGCAGCTGTTGATATTAAATCAAATAAATATGATGATGCACTTAATGCATTCACATTAGGGGTAAATTTATATAAGAGTGCCATTGAATCACATCAGTATAACTACGATGGAGTGGCAGTTGAAGTAAATGCTGGAAACAAGGTTCTTAAGCCATTTATTCAATGACTTATCCTAGTTGTAAATCATGAATTACACAAGAGTCTTGGAGATGTTCCGAGAAATCAAGAAGTGATCACAAACTTACAAAACAAAGATTCTAAATCTGATGTAAAATGAGTTTTACAAAAAAATAACCAAAGAGTTTTAATTTATGGAAATCAAATAGGTCCAGTACAATACGATAACAAAAATAAATACTTTGGAACATTATTTGATAAACCAATTCAATTCAGAGAACTTTGATTAAGATATGCAGGATATACAGGATATGATAATAGTAATGTCAAGGATCACTTTGATAATGCTAAAATTCAAGTACTCTATGCAGATGATGTAGATTATGCATCAGATTTGGATGTTACTACATATACTGCAGAGAAAAGACAAAGTAAACAAATAATTGATTTAACAAAAAAAACAATCAAAGAATCTTCGTGACATGATATTGATGGTAAAGATGCATCCGTTCCCACGGTAACCGGAATCCAATCATCAGTTCGTAAGGTAATTAAGCTTACTAAACCAATCGATGATGTAATTGGGGTAAGAATTAAAAATCTTAGCAACACTACTAATAATTATGAATTTAGACTTTTAGAATTCTTAGTAAATCCACAAACAGATATAAATGATTTACAAAAACTAAATTATAATTTTTATAATAATTTAACCGATAAACTTAGTAGGGTAGATACTTCGAAGTTGAAAAATCCTACTAATACAACTAAAACTGAATTAGAAAAATTAACTGATGACAATTTTTCTACCACAGTAACTTTTGGAACTGCAAATGCAGCAGATTTAGATCAAATTATCTTTAAATTAGATAAATTATCAGAAGTTTCAGCTGTCGCTTTCCAACAAGATATAAACAATGCTAACAAAGGTTTCCCGCTAATCCAAGTGAAATATTATGATTCTGCAACATCTACTTGAAAGAATTTTGGTAAAGGTTATGATGATAGTTATATTAAAGCACAAAGAGCTGAAGATGCAAAAGCAGAATACTATGAAACATATGGATATGCAAAAACTCAATATATCTCGCTTGTTTCTAGAGCAACAAACAGAGAACAGGGAAATAATCCGTTAAATCTAGCAGGTTTACAAATATATGGACCTAATGAAGCTGTTGAAGGAGTCCATTATTATCCTTTTACAGTAATGAAATATTCTTCCGATCAATCAATCAATGATATTGTTAACCCAGATTCAGATGCTGTTACTAAACTTACTACATCTGTTACAGCATCTGGTAGTTCAGGAACAAATAATGTTTCTAATAATAATAATAGCAATAATGTAGATTATTCTGGAGACTATGTTGATGTAAACTTTGATCGTCACAGTGCGATTAGTTCAATCCACTTTGTGCAAGGGGATAACTTTTTAGATAAATATATCGTGCAAGGGTATGTTAATGATACTTTTACCATTTTATCAACTATTACTAATTCAACAGGTGATGATGTAATTAAAATTACTGATACTAATAAATATAATGGTATCCGTATTAAACCTACAACTGGATTTACAGCAAAACCATCATGAGATATTAAACATTTATTTATTACCCCACTTGAAAATCCGGTAACAACTGCTTATATATACCATTCTTATAATGTTAACACTGATAAATTATTATCATCATATAATAATGATACCTTTAAATTATTTGCCAAAGAAGGAAACACAGTATCAGTTAAAGTAAAAGATAAAAGTGGTTTCGGATTAGATTTACAAAAGATTTATACTTTAAAAGATGTCAAATTTGCAAGTGCGCTTCCAGAATACCTTATTAGTCAAGCATCAACTGATGGTGTAACTTGATTTAATTTATATAATAGCACACAACTAACTGATAAGCCGGTTAGATACATTCGATTACAATACTCAAAAGACTTATATGATAATAGTGATTTTGGTTTAGGCGAAACTAAAACTGATACAACATCAAAAGATATTTACTTTAGTGGTATGACAGTAACAGTTAAAGACTTTGATCGTTTTGGTCGCATTGTAGATAGTGATTTAGAAGCTTCTAACATTGAAAATAACTATGGTGGTTTTGATGGTGATTTCGATACATCAACTAAATTTATCTCAACTCCAAAAGCAAATAACGAAGTTGTTTATGATTTAGGTTCTGATATTGATTTAACATCATTAAAAATCTATGCAAATAACAACTCATATAATTATCCAAGAGACTTAGAAGTATTAGTAGCTCAAAAAAATGATAAAAATACCGAATGAAAATCATTATTTGAAATCGGAAACGATCCAAATAACTTAGAAGATATTTTAGCTCGCACCAATAGTGGAACTATTGATACTGAACATCCACGATTTAAATGATGAGGTGTTGATAATTTAACTGATACTAAAGCTAGATATGTAAAATTATTAATTAAAAAAGATTATCCAGTCGATCGTTTGTTAGAAATCAACGAAATCCAAGTTAATGGTGGAAAATATTATTCAAAAACTGATCCTAGATTCTCTGGAACTAATTATCAAGCTGCTTCGGTAGAACATGAACCTGCTGCAATGCTGGATGCTGATTATACTACCTATTGAGAACCAAAAGAAGAAACTGGTGAGTTATATTATAACGTTGCTGATACCAACTGAAAAGATAAAAACTTAATGGTAGTTTCGACTGGACAACCATCAGATGCTGTTGTCTATCAAATTACATATAATATATTAGATGGTAAATATGAATACAAAAGACTTGGAACCTTATTTAACAACATCGTAACATTTTCTTTATATAAACCTGAGGCCTATTTACAGGGTATAAACAGTGCAAACTTAGTTGGATTTAAAATTAAATGAAGTGGTAAAAAACCAAAAATTGTGCAATTTAACCCTTATGTAATTACTGGGGAAGTTGCAGATAAAACAGCAATTAATAAATTAAAATCATCTTATGAAAATCAAAATGATACTAATAATCGAACCGAAGAATCAAAGGATGCATATGTAAACGCTGAACATGCTCTTAAGCAATTAATTGATTCTAAGGATAAAGCTACTGAACCAGCAAAAAATACAAGAGCTAAACGTGCAGCACCCACAACTGATACGACAGTTACTCAAAAAGATGCAAAAGCAGAAGAAAACATCCAAAGAGTTACAAGACAAGCTCTTAAGCGTTATGTTGATAAATATGTAGAAGCTTTATACTTTCCAACAATTAAAGCAACTGCTAATGTGGATGCAGAAAAATATACTATAAAAATACCTGTTCCTTTTCCAACATATGCTAAAGTTTCCTCAGCTACTTATCTGCAATATTTATTAAATGGTTATGTAAATCCTGCTTTATATACAAAAACTTCATATCAGCCATATCAAGATGCTGTTAATGAAGCTAAATTAGCATTAGCAAATCCAAATAATTTAACCACATCAGTTACAAATGCGATGATCAATCAACTTATGAAAACTAAAGAAGCATTAGTTAAACTACCAACATTTAACAAGCAAATTGCTCAGTTAAATGTTGCAAAATTTGATTTATTAAATCCAATCGAATATCAATATCCAAGTTTCAATGATCTTAAAACTCATGTGGAATCAATTCGTTCAAAAGTTAATACTTCTAGTGATTCTACAACTGAAGATAATTACAAACAACTAAATGAACAATTTGATACTAAATATGCTGCATTAGAAGAATCTACTGTCGGTGCAAAAATTAAAGAATACGAAGCATATCGTGATGCTCATTCATATCCATTTAATGATAAATACCAATTAAAGTTCCCTGCTTTATCAAATCAGTTGTTAACTGAGGTGCAAAATGATGATAATATAGTATATTCACAATATATTACAGCTGATAAAGTGCAAGAAGCCTTAGATTCATTAAAAGCTGTTACTGAATCAGTTATTAATGAACGTAATTTAGCAATTGCAAAATACAAGTTATTATTATTAGATCCGATTTCTAATGATAATAATGTCTGAACCGATGCATCATATCGTGAATATCAAGCTGTTTTAGATCGCATTGCTTCTAATGTTTCTGGTTCTAAAATTGATTTATTATCACAAGCGCAAATTAACCAAGATGAAGCCAATCTTAAAGAAACAGCTAAAGCATTAGTTGTAAATTCTACCAACTTAGATGATGCAAAAACATTAGCAAAAGCATTAATTGCTAAATTAGATGATAAATCCAACTACTTAGCTCGTGTTGATGCAACTAATAACTCATCTGAACTTACTCGAATCATCGAACATCTTCAAGAAGAATATTCATTCCAAGAATGAAGTAAATACACCGATGCTGTAAATGCAGTAAACAAAGATTTACCAAAATTATTGCAAGAGTCTAAAAAAGCTGCTCTTGAAAATCTTTTAGCAAAAGCATTTACCAAAACCGATGTAGACAAAGTTGCAAGCCAACTTACAGCATTATTAGACAAACAAAACCAAGTAACCACATTAAACCAAGACATCGATACTTTAATTGCTGGATTAGCTTCACAAGCCTTGAAAAACACTTATTCTAACTCACTTACAGCACTAAATGCACAATACGATGCGATGGTAAATGGTTTACAAAGCATAGATAAACTTGATAACTTAGCACAACCTACCTTAGATGCTTTAGTTGCACTAAAAGTTAAGGTAAATCAAGCAAACCAAACTTCTAAAGCAATTTCTGAGGAAATTAAAGATTTAACACCAGATATTAAACAAAGTATTTTAGATGATGTTAATAATGCAACTAATAATGATTTATTAGCAAAAGAATTAACAATTGCACAAAAACTTAGTTTCAATTATCTGTTAAATTTAGTTTCACAGCAAGCTGATCAAATCAAAGATGCTGCATCAAAAGAAAGTTTTAAGAACGAGTTAAAAGATGCAACTACAAAAGCACAGTTATTGCAAATACGCAAAAAAATTACTGATGCCCAAGAACAAGCTGATAAAGAAGCTCAAAAACCTGCTCCTGAAAGCAAACCAGAGCAACCTACAACTCCACAAAAACCTAAAGATGAAAATCCAAAAGTTGTTACAACTTCAAATAACAAAGGTGCCATTGCAGCAATCGTTGTGTTATTAGTCTTAGCAGCAGTATTAGTTGCAGCATCAGTATTTGTATTTAAGAAAAAATCTAAGAAAAAGGATAATTAAGGAAGTATATAATTAAGAAAACTAAACTTAAAGCATTATTTTTTGGCGCTTCTGCAGTAGCAACTGCTTGTATCGCTGCTGCTACAAGCAATCAAAGTGAACAAACTGCTTCACACCAAGAATATGCTATTTTTCCAATGGTTCATAATATTTTGTATCAAAACAAAACTTCTTTGATTAGTCAGGATGTTAACTTAGTATATGAAAACGGAATCGATTCAGCAACTAAAAACCGTATTCAAGAAGCGCTTGCTTTTAGACATATTACTTCAAGCGAATCTAGAAGTCTTGTAAGCGGAAAAACCAACATCCTAGTTGGTATCCAAGGTGATAGTGATAATTTAGTTGATAACAATATTACAAAAATAGATTCAAGTGATGATTTTGCAGCAAGTAATTTTGCTAAAAACGATGCATATGTAATTAAAACACAAGATAATTACATTTCATTATTAGCAAAAGATTCAGATGCAGCTTTCTTTGGTGCAACTACTTTATGACATATTTTCCAACAACTTGATGGATATAAAATAGAAGATTTTACCATTAAAGATTATGCTGATGTTAAAATCCGTGGATTTATGGACTCACACCGTGTTTTTGATGGTGCTGAACATAATCAAACCAAAGATGAAATGATTGATATTATGCGCTTTTCAAGCTACTATAAAATTAATACTTATATCTTTGAACCTGATAAAACACTAGCTGGAGCTTATGCTAATAATCAAAATCAAATAACTACTAAAGAAGGTGATTCAGATACAGATAAACAAACACAAAAAGCTTGAATGGTTCCACTCAATCAAGCACAACTGGATGAACTTACAGAATTAGCCAAAGTTTCAAAAGAAACTCATGTTAAATTTGTTTTTGTCTTAGATGCTTTATCAGATTTTACCAATGAAAATTATGATGCTAATTTAACACTTTTAAAAGCTAAATACTTACAAGCAATTAAGGCTGGTGTTCGTAAAATCGGATTAATGTCTATGGGTGAGCAATCACCTAAAACGGTGCAATTATTCACTGATTTAGTTGCTTGAATCAAGAGTTTAAAAAGCACCTATCCTGATTTAGATACTAATATTATCTTCCAAGGATATTTTGGTCGCTCATCTGCGATTACTCCACGCTTACAAAAAAGTGCTTCTACTAAAACACCAGGATTTATTTTATATTATGCATCGCTTCCATCAGAAGTGCAACCGTTGATTTTAGATGATGAATTTAATGATCACCAATACATTAATGAATACGATGTAGACAAATATACCCAAGATGGACAACAAATTAAACCGATCTTCTTTAAAGAATATCCAGATGATTTTGCTCGTGATGCAAATAAATTATATTTAAGAACTGCTGAAGAATTGCTTCGGCCAAATGCTCAAAATGGATATAACGGAGAATATACATCTGTTAATGTTGATCCAAGTAAATTTATCGGATTTATTTTATCTACCGGAAATAAAAAAGCAGAGTTTTCAAAATTTGGTTTCTTCGATTTGGCTAACATTACTTGAAAAATATTACCAGCAGGTGATGGTAGACAAATTGAAAAGGATCTGATATATCAGGCTTCGTTTCGTGCTATCGCTAATAACACTGCAATTGAAACACCTGAATCAATTGCTTTAAGAAGACTAGGAGCATACATTGCTCAAGATACTTATTCAGAAGCACTTTTTGCCGGAGATGGATTAACTCCAGCAGCATCTAATTTTTATGATGTTTTAAATAGTGATAATAGCAAGGGAACTAGCACTTATCATGAAAAAGAAGCGCAGACTTATTTAACACAATTAAATTATTTATTTCCACAAATACAGATTTTATTAGAAAACAAATCACATTCTAAATTTATCGATACCATTCATGAATTTGTTTTAGCTGCTTCGGATTATTTTCAAGCACAAAAGTACTTTGTGTTAACTTATATTGAAGCAAATAAATCTAATCCAGATGATGAAGAAATTGTTGATTATTATATAAAAGCACAAAATTATTTCCAATCATATCAAAGTCGTAACTATTATTCAACTTCATTTAGGGATATTAGTATCGGATCACACTTTACCCGTAATCTTACTTCGTTATTAACACCACAGCTATTGGCAAAGGTAGAAAAACTACTCCCAACTGCTGCAGATCCGCAAAATAATGGAATGAGTATTATTACCGATTTAACTAGTCCAAATACTCAACAAAATATTCCTGGTTCAATATTTACTTTAAATAACCAAAGACAATTCGTCTATACATTGGATGCGAATCGAACAAATAATAATCGTATCTTACCTAACAACTACTTTGGGGTTAAATTTGATAAACCAATCGATGTTAAAGATTTACAAATTAAATTTGGAACAAATACTTATAATTCAGAAGAGTATTTCACTAAATTTAAAATTCAATATCATCTAGATACAGATAACAAAGATGTATGAAATGATTTACCTAAGGATGCTAATGCTCAATCAAGTAGTTCGTCTGATGGTTCGACTACAACAGATAACTCTTATACTTTAAGCACATCTAGTTTTTCAACTTCAAATACCTTTAAAATTTCAGTAAACCAAAAAAATGTTCGTGCCATTCGTATGATTGATACCGAAACTGGAACTGGTAGAAATAAATGATTCCGTATTTATGAATTTGTTGTTAATACTGATACAGCTCCAAGGGCTGGAACAACTGCATTAGTCTTGCAACATGATGACCAAACCCACGGAAGTGATTCTGCTAATAAACTAAATTTTACATCTGATAATGTTTCAAATATAAATAAATCTATTTTTGATAATAGTGTTTCAATCAATAATTTTACTAATAATAAATTTATTCAATTTAAATTAGCTAATGCAGCAGAGGTTTCATCAGTAGTTATCGACCAAGGAAAAAATGACTCATCAGTTAGTTATTTAAATAATGGTGTAATTGAATATTGAGATGCTAATGCTAATGTATCTGGTTCTGAATCTGCTACTGGTGCTTGAGTTAAATTTGGTAACTTAGTTCCATCACAAAGATACCAAATCATTCGTGGTAAGGCATTTGCACAATTTTTCAGATTACGTTCTACTGATACTTCATTTTCTGGACCATTATCATTAGTTTCAATCCATTTATTTGGACCTGGAAATCAATATTTATATACTGATAAAAACTCAAGTGATACAACTAATTTATTTACACAAGTTGTTGATAAGGATGAATTTGGATTATTTGTTGGTAAAACAACTGGTTCCAATGGTGCTTCATCAACTACACCAGTAAACTTAACAACAGATAAATATGTTGGTTTAGACTTAAAGCAAATGTATCAACTTAATACTATTAAGTTAAACAGACAAGATAGCATTCCTAATAATGTTTCATTAGAAACATCAAGAAATGGAATCGAATGATATCCATATACAGGAACTTTTAATGATAACAACAAGTTTGCTAGATATATTAGAATTAAAAAGGCTACAACTACAACAGGAGAAAATAATCAAGAGCCAACACTTTCTAGTTTGGATGTAAAAGTTGTAGATAGCAAAACATACGGAAGAATGATTGGTTCAAATGTGCAAACAATTAATGGTTGAGGTGAAGATACTCGTTATTCAGGTAATGCTATCGATGGTAATGTATCAACATATGATATTTATAATGGATATCCACTTCAAAATGATTACATTATTTATGATTTAGGAAATACAGTAACCTTAAATTCATTAAAGATGTATGTAGATAAAGATACTTATAACTATCCAAGATTCTTTAAAATCTTAGTTTCTGATAAAAATACTAATACTGATTCGGATTGACATGAAATCTATAACAGTACACCATCAGAAAGTAGCACTAATCCTACTTCGTTATCAGAAGTTAAAGATCCACAATATATTCAAACTAACAACTTATCATATCCACAATTTAAAAATATTGTAAAAGTAGATCCACAGCGACCAAATTATAGATATTTTGATGCTGATAAAATTTCTGCACTAACTAACAAAAATGTTCGATATGTAAAAATAGTATTTACCAAGACACTTAATATACTTTTAGATAATAATAATCATAATTTATCTCGTGGAGTACAAATCAATGAAATTGTGGTAAATGATAATTGAGATAATGTTCCAAAAGACCCAAGATTTGATGGAACTAATTATTTACCTGCTAACAAAAATAACTACCCAGTTAAATTCTTAGATGGATATTACAACACTTACTGAAGTCCAGATACACAAAATGGAAGTTTAAAATTCTATGTTGATCCTAATACATATGATGGTAAGGATTTATTAGTATATTCTGATGGATCAGCAACCAATGCAACCATTTCAGTGATGCTTTATGATGAAAGCACTAAAAAACAAGAAACACAAAAACTTGGATTATTAGCATTTTCAAATATGACTTTTGATTTAACTCAATCAGATAGCAATAAGAAAATCATCGGCTTTCAAATAGATTGAAGTGATAAAAAACCAGTTATTTATGAACTTGCTCCATCAATGCGTCCTACCACTTCTAGTGATGATAGCCACGGAAAAACAACCTTAGCAGAACTAAAAACACAAGTTGATAAGACACCAGAAAACTTTGATGCTTGAACTAAGGAAGCTCAAGATCGTTGAAATAAATTAAAAGAGCAAGTTAGTGCATTAGTTGCAGATAATGCAAAATTACCTATTTATACTTTAAATAACATCAAAGAAAGTATTGATAATGCACAAAAAGGTGATCTTAAAATAACAGCAGATAATGTTAAAACATTAAATGATATTATTAATGCTACACTTCCTAATACCTCATATGTGCAAGATGCTAACTATGCGTTATATCAGTTATTATTAACTAGTGCAAAACAAATGATTGATCCAAAGAATCAAAATCTTTATTCACAAGCTGATTATAAAGCTCTAAAGGATAGATTCGATCAAGTGCAACCTACTTTAAAATACACCAGCTTCGATCAACAAGTTTCTGATTATAATTTAACTAAAATCGATTCATTAGATGCAAGTCACTATGATCCACAAACTTTTGCAAAATTACAGCAAGCAAAGAAACAACTTGATTCAAAAATTAAATCTGGAACAGCAACCCCTGCTGATTACTATCAAGTTAACCAATTAGTAAAACAATCAATCGATAGTTTAAAACCAAATGATTTAGGAACCACATATACAAACCTTGCAGATGCAATTACTAAAGCAAAAACATTTATTGCTGAAAACGCTCTAAAATTCCCACAACAATCACAACAATTACAAAAACAAATTGATCAATGACAGGCAACTTTAAACAACAAAGATGCTAAGTTAGAAGATTTACAAAAAGCTTTAGATCGAATGAATCGTGCTAATGAAGATGCACAAACTCAAAAAGATGAATTAGTTGCTTCATTGGATAATTTATTAACACCACTTGCTAATACTGATGAAATCTATACTGATGATTCATATCAAGCATATCTTGATGTAATTAATCAAATTAAAACACTCAATCACGATCCATCGATGTTAACTGCATCAGATATCCAAAAATATGTAAAACAAATTCAAGATGCACAAAGTATGTTAGCAATTTCACCAACAAAACTTGAAACTGCTAAAAAACAAGCTGTCACATTGACCGAAGGCCTAGATTCAGAAGTTCAACAAGAATTTAAAGATCAACTTGCAAAAGCAAAAGATACTGCTGCATTAGCTAAAATCATTAATGCAATTAATGATAAAGTGCAACAAAGCAAGAAAAATAAAGAAGTTTTATCTAATAGCATCAAACGTTTATTAGATAAACTAACAAACGAAAAACTTAAAGCAGACTTAGAGCAAGAAGTTAAGGAAGCTAAAACCGAAAATGAATTAGCAAACTTTAAATCAAAGGTATTACAACTATTAAGTCCAAAACCAACCTTACCTGCTCAGCCAAGTACACCAGAAAATGGTGATAATGATACTCAAAAACCAGAGCAAGGCGGAAGCACTAATAACCCTTCAAATACCGAAGGTTCAAAACCACAAGAAGGAGGCAATAGTGGATCAACAACCACTCCACCTACTTCTGAAAACAAACCAAAAGACCAAAATCCACAAGATAATAAAAATGCACAAACATCAAAAACTGTTGAAAAATCTACTGGACCAACTGGTGGAGCAATTGCTGGTATTGTAATCGCTGTATTAGCATTTGTTCTCGGTATAGCAACCTTTGGATATACTTGATTTAAAAACAAGAAGAAAAAATCAAATCAATAATTTTTAAAAACATCGCATCTGCGATGTTTTTTTGATTCAAAAACACTGCAAAGCAGTGTTAGATATTTTGTTTTTGTGAATTATTTCATAACTGAAAGTATTTCCCTTGATTTTGTAGCAGTTGCTGATGACTGCCTTGCTCGATAATTTGTCCATTATTAATTACTAATATCAGATCAGCATTTTTAATGGTGCTTAATCGATGCGCGATAATAAAAGTAGTTCGATTTTGCATTAATTTATCCATCGATGTTTGTATTTGATATTCAGTTAAGGTATCTATATTCGATGTTGCTTCATCAAAGATTAAAATAGGTGGATTTTTATAAGTAACCCTTGCAATTGTAATAAGTTGTTTTTGTCCTTGCGAAAGTTTGCTGCCACGATCTTTGAGATAGGTGTGTTCTTTAGCATCTAATTTATCTATATGCTCTGTTAAATTTGAGACAAGAATGGATTTATGTAACTGTTGCTGGTCAATTGCATCGAATCCGTAAGTTATGTTGTTGGCTACTGTGTCAGAAAATAATGATGCATCCTGTAAAATCATACCTATCACCTTGCGTAGTGAGTTTTTATCAATCTCTTTGATATTAATCCCGTCGATATAAATATCCCCGCTATTTTGCTCATAAAAGCGTATTAATAAGGAAGTGATGGTGGTTTTACCAGCACCAGTTGGACCAACTAATGCGATTTTACTTCCTGCTTTTGCTTTAAATGAGATGTTTTTTATAGCAATATTTTGATCATATCCAAAAGACACATTATCAAAAACAACCTCTCCATGCACTTTTTGATAACCTGTTAAATATCCATATGCATCAGTAAATTTATATGCTCAAAATGCTGCATCTGATTCAGATTCGATGTATTGGTTGTTTTTTAAAACAACTTTAACAGCTTGGATGTTACCGTGATTGAGTTCTGGGGATTGCTTAAGAATATCAAACACACGTTTACCACCTGCTAATGCGATGATTATCGAATTGGCTACTTCTAAAATTGATGAAACAGGGCCAGAAAAACTTTTAGCAAACTGAGTAAATGCAATTAATACCCCAACACTTAATCCGAAACCTTCGCTTTGTCCGTTGATCAATAAAATTGCTCCAAAAACAGCTACAATAATATATCCTATGTTACCTGCCCACATTGCAAACGGAAACAACAAATCAGCATAACCACGGGCTTTTAGTTCGTCTTGGTATAAAGAATTTGAATATTTTTGATAATCATTTAACACATTTTGCTCTTGACCGAAGATTTTTAATGTTTTTAAATTTGATACTACTTCTTCAGTAAATCCTGATAAAGCACCATTGCTTCTTTGACGCTTGATAAATCCTTTCTTTGATTGCATCCCGATAAAATATGAAAACATTAAAATCAGTAACATCACTGCAAGCATAATTAAGGCAAGTTTTCAATTCAGCGAAAACATAACTACTACTGAAACACTTAAAGTGATAAATGTATCAATAACTTTCGGAAGCGAGTTAGATAAAAAATCCCTTAATGTATCAATATCGGATGTAAAGCGAGCCATTAAGTCGCCTTTAGAATTAGCATCAAAGAATGCAATAGGTAGACTTTGAATATGCTTATATAAGTTGCTACGCAACTTAGTTAATGTATGATTCGAAACTTTGATTAATAATCTTTTTCAGATAAAACCAGCGAAAACTGTTATAAAAAATCATACAGTTGATAAAGTGATAACAATATAAAACCATTTATAGTTAAATGTTTTTGCATAATTTTGTGCATTAGCTGAAAAATTATGCAAAAATCCATCAATAATAATTTTTCCGATAAAAACTTGATTATATAACAGACCGCCTGAGCCGATAATGATTAAAAACAAAGAAATAATTAAAATTATTTTATTATCTTTTCATAGCAGTTTTAAAATATTTTTAAAGGTAGAAATTTTTTGTTTATTTGTTAGTTTTGGAACTTGCTTAGCAAAAGAGGTATGAAAATTATTTCGCATCAAGACCTCCTAAAGCACCTTGCAACATATTTAGTTTCTGATAATATGAATTAGTTTTTATAAGTTCATTGTGAGTACCTACATTTGTTATCATTCCATTTTCAATCACAACAATTTGATCACAAATAGCAAGTGAAGCAATTTTTTGTGAAACAATGATTTTGGTAGTTTTAATGTTATTTAAAACTGATAAAATACTTTTTTCAGTTTTAGCATCTAATGCTGATGTTGCATCATCTAAAAGTAGTATTTTAGGATTTTTAATTAATGCCCTTGCTAAATATAACCTTTGCTTTTGTCCACCTGATAAATTTTTACCACCCTGTAAAATTTGATAATCCAATTGTTCTTTTTGACTTGTTACAAAATCTCAGATGCAAACTTGTTTTAGCACATCGATAATTTGTTCATCGCTGGCATCAGGATCACCTCATTTGATGTTATCACGAATGCTTCCTGAAAAAAGTGATGTATCTTGAAAAACTGCTGAAATACCAGAGCGAAGCGAAGAAAAAGAATAATCTTTTACATCAATTCCATCTATTAAAACACATCCATCGGTTGCATCATAAAACCTTGGTATCAGCGAAAGTATGCTGCTTTTTCCTGATGATGTAGCACCAATTATCCCGATACTTTGACCTACCTTAATTTTTAAATTAATGTCTTTCAATGAGTAAAATGAGTTACTATGATATTTTAAGTACACATTTTTAAATTCAATTTCACCTAAAATTTCTTTATTAATGCAAGTTTCTTTTTCAATAATCGAAACTTGATGCTTAATTAGCTCATTATATCTTTTAGCACTTGGTATAGAGCGAAACAGTTCACCTGAGATGTTTAAAATCCCTAGAAATGAACCAGTTATCATTCATATGTAAGTTGAAAAAGCTGTAATAGTACCGATTTTTATTTTTTGTGCAAGCACTTGATTTACTCCAATAACAACTAAAGCAATCACTGACATAAAAATGGTATTCATAATCACAATATGATATCAAGTAAAAACCTTTTCACCTTTGATGTTAATATCTCGCATTTGATTGTTTACAGCATCGTGGTTTTGTGCTTCTTGGTTTTCAGTTACATATGATTTAATCAGTCTCATTGAATTAAGGTTTTCTTGCAACTTTGTATTATATTGATCAGATTTTTTAAATGTTTTATAAAAAATTGGGATACCGTATTTTCACATAATTAAAAAGAAACCAAATAATAAAGGTAAACTGACTGCAAAAATAATTGATAGCACACCTGATTGTGTAATAGCAAAAACTAAAGAACTGATAAACATAATTGGTAGCCTAAATAAAGGGCGACCCATAATTCCATATAATTTTACAATGTTATCAATATCGGTATTAAGTCGGTTTACAATCACACCTGTTGAAAATTTATCCATATCTTCAAATGAAAAAGTTTGTATTTTGGAAAAAAGTTTCAAGCGCAGATTCTTAGCAAAACGATACCGTGCAACAACATTTAAATAAGAGCTAAGCATAGTAAAACCACCGATTAAGATACCAAAAGAGACTAATAATGCAGCATTTTTAAGCACAATGTGATATTTATCATTATAGTTTTTAAATGCATCAGAAACTGTATCAGTGATGTCTTTAACAAATAAAGGCATATATGTTTCTAAAATGATGCTAGAAACACCTAGCAAAATAGTAACCAGAAATAAAATTCTGGTTCCATAGGTGATAGAAAATAAAGAAATTTTATGATTCATTATTTAATGTGTCCATCGTTAATGCATTTGCAATCCACATTTTCAGTATTTAATGTATGTGTAGTGTTAAGAAGATCAAAATATTTCTTTTTAAATTTTTTATTTAAAAAGTAATAAGTGAATAAACCTTTTTTGTTAGCATCAATGATGTTTTTTTTCTTTAGGTCGCTAAGGTGTTTTGAAATATTGGCTTGTTTGCTTTTTAAGGTTTGAGCAAGTGTTAAAACATCGCATTCTTGTTCGTGACAGGTAAATAAGTGCAAAATAATTTTTCGTTTAATATTTTTTGAAAGTATTGATAAAACATCAGAAAGGTTCATTATTTATCCTTTCGTTCTATTTTCATTTCAACAGTTTTGGTAAATTCATCAACATCTTTTAAAAAGTCATCATTTACCACGGTTTTAGTTTGCTCATCAGATATTTCATCGGTATTACTCATAATTCAATCTTTTGGATCTTCGTATAAATAATCTGTTGTCAAATTATCAAAAGTTGATTTATTATCAACTTTTATCCCAATTGAATCTCAATAACCAATTTCATTTTCGGTAAATTCTACTTCTTTGCTGATGTTTAAATATACCGGTGCTGCAACTTCTTCATCTTTACCAATCACAGCA
This sequence comes from Mycoplasma sp. 394, assembly GCF_054353895.1. Classification (NCBI taxonomy): domain Bacteria; kingdom Bacillati; phylum Mycoplasmatota; class Mollicutes; order Mycoplasmatales; family Mycoplasmataceae; genus Mycoplasma; species Mycoplasma sp. 394. Next base: position 111,883 of record NZ_JBTHHL010000001.1, read on the forward strand.
ACTGATGCATCTGAATCATCTGGCATTGAAATATCTTCGGTTTTGACATCAAGGGTTTGATTTCCTGTTTCTTCCTTAATATCTTCATTAGTTTGGATACTCTGACTAAAAATTTTATGTAATTCTGCATCTAAATGATCATCATTTTGGATAAGTGATGTAAGAATCATTGCATCATTTTTATCTTCTTCAATTGAATGATAATTAATTGGTTGGGTAACCTTTTTAACTTCTGTATTTTGCTCTTGCTGCAAGGTATTTTGAGAACTTGTAAGTTTAATATCAGCATCAGTAGCAACAAAAATATTAGTTTTATTTAAAATGTAGGTATTGGTTGGTTGGTTTTCTGAAACTACTTCATCAAAATCAAATCATAAACTAATTTGATTTTGCATAGTAATTCAATTGATTGGATTAATTACAATAACATCGTATTTTTTAGCCTTTAAGAAGCGAAATTTATCACGGATGGCTAAATATCCGTTTATAGCATTTTCTCCGTATTCAAAAGTGTCAAAAAGCACACATTTATAAGGTTTTTCATTCTTAGTAATAACTAAATCGATGTCTAATGATCCGATGTTATATTTGGTAAATAATTCATAATTGTGTTTACCTTTAATAATATCTTCAAATTCAGTCTTCACAAGTTCTTTAAATCAAGTTACTTTACTTTGGTTTTCTACCGATGAATCAAGTTTTTTAGATGCAAATGTTTCTTTTAGAAGCTCTCTTTTTGAATCAGCATCCCTTTCTAAAAACTGTAATCATTTTTTAAAAATAATTAAATCATCCGATGAATTTGGCAGAATTTGTATATCATCTGCTTTAATAGTTTTGATCACTATCATTTTCTCTTTAGCACGCGATATAGCAACATTCAAAGCATTTGAACCACCACTTCGTGAAACATATGTAGAATTTAACTTAGTGGATTTATCATATGAAATAGTAGCAATTACTAAGTCTGCTTCATCTCCTTGGATATTTTCGATGTTGCGGATTAATAGTTTTTTTTGATTAATTGCTGCTTCTAAATTTGGATGGTAAGAATAAATTAGGTTAGTTAAATAATCACTTTGTCGTGAGTTGAATGCTAATAAAATGATTTTATTATATTTATCTAAATTTAAATTAAGTAACTGTAATGCCTTTTGTGCTTCAACTTTGTTGTGATTATCTTCTCAGTTTCCATCAACTTGATATACTTCAACTGAATTTTCATCACTAGCAGATGCATTATCAACTACATCAAGTGATGATTGGTAAAAGTGTTTAGATGAAAAAGTCATTAATGCAGCATTTTTAGCACGATAATTTTTATCTAAAATAATTTGATATACTCCTAATGATAAAGCATAATCAAGTAGTGAATCCACTTTACCAAAAATGGTATCATCAGTATTTCGTGAACCAAATCAGTTGCTTGGACGCATTTGTTGTTTATCTCCTGCTAATATCTTAGTTTTAGCTAAATATAAAATCGGTAAACCTTTTTCAATGAATATTTGACTAGATTCATCTAAGATTGCATAATCAAATTCTTCTTTATTTCAAGTAGATAAATCTGTATCTGGTGTTGCTACAATTACAGGGAAGATTAATTTAATCATTTCAGCATATTTTTTAACAAAACGATACGGTTCAAGATTTTGGATGCGAACACTTTGTGAAAATTCACGATATAATCGTTGCAATTGTGGGTTAAATTCTTTGATTTGCTTTACATAGCGCTCTAAGGTAATGTTTTTAACTATCTCAGCACTTAATGTTTGCTGATCGAAATTGATATTTTTAGATTCGTTGATAATGCGATTTAGGTATTTTACCGAGTTACTAACATTTTTAATAGAATGAAAATTGTTTATTAATCGGTATAAACTTCCTGAAAAGTTGCTTAATTTGTTTTCGATCTGCTTAGCAACATCGCGAATCTTTCAATATTTTTTCATAAAAAATAAGAAATAACTATTATTTTCTTTTAAAATGCTTTTTGCAACTTTTCCTTCTTGTAAGGTTGATGAAGGGTAAATAATATCTTTTGGTAAATCATTAATAAACTGTGGATCATTTTCTAAATCGGCATCCATTTTGTATTTGTATAAATAGTAATATGCTTGAAATAGTTGGTTTATCCCATCTTGATTCAGGATATTATTTACATTAACAATATGTCTGCTTTCTTGTTGGCTTATTACTGGATATTTTTGTAGTTGTTGCTTTGAATCAAAATTTTCCAGCATATCAAGGTATTCTTGAATAGGTTGATAAAACTTTTTCTTTTTAACATCTTTATAATTAAGTAAAAATAAACAAAATTTACTTAAAATTCCAAGACGTTCATTAATAACATCTAAGGCAGCTTTCTTTTGCGAAGCAACAATAACTTTTTTACCATAAATTAAAATATTTGTTATTAAATTAACGATTGTCTGTGATTTTCCAGTTCCAGGAGGCCCTCAGATAATGGTATTTTGCTGTAATGCAGATAAAACTGCTTTATCTTGTGAAAGATTGGATTTAGCAACATTAAATAATGAAATATTTTCATTTTTAAGAAGTTGTATCACTTTGTTTTTATATTTGTTTTTATCAAATTCAACCTTAAAAATATCATTAATTTCATCGTTATTAATAATTTCTTTCATCCGATTGCGTGAATATCCACCTCAAGGTTGAAAAATCCCTAATAACATACCCTTATGAAACATTAAGTTTTCATTAATAATCAAATCACTGCGAAGTGGAGTAAATTTATCATATAAATCATTAGGTAAGGTAAATAAATTGTTTCAATCGGTTTTTAGTTTTTCAAAAATTGCATTAATTTCAAAGTTCTCAAAGTTAGAATCGATGTTAAGGTTAAATCCTGAGTTGTTTAAAAAGAAAATGAGTTTTTCATTAACTTTAATATCTCCATCTGAAAATAAATAAGGAATAGTATTTTTAAATTTAATTTGAACTTCTTTAAAAAACATTGGCGCATAAATAACTTTGTCATCTTTGCGCAGTGAAACAAACAAAAATCCGATGTGTAACGGTCATGTATTGGTTTCATCCAAAATGGATGTTACTTTATTATCTAAAATTTTTCATTTGCGAATCGCTTTTTGTTGTATATGTTCTAAAAAATTAATCACATTTTTTTGTTCATATTCAAAATTAACCTTAAAATCTACCTTAGATGTTCTTATATATTTATTTGCTTTTGATTCTAAAAGAGATTTTAAAGAATTAAAATCGTAAGTATTTTTAACTTGATCGATAAAATCGATCAAGTTTCCATCTAATAAACTGATCTCAAATTTTTCCTTATTCAAAACTTCTTTAAAATCTTCAAGACGTAAAAGATTATAAATATCTACACAATTATTTTCACTAAGTTTAGTAAAAATTGATGCATCATTTTGTGAGATATCGAGCAAATTATCTAAAATTACTTGGTATTTGTTTTCTTGCATAAGTACCTACTTGATATATTTTGCTAAAGCATCTGCTACTGCTGCTGTATATTGTTCAAAAGTGATAGAAATAGAATTAGATTTTAAAAACAACCCACGAACACCTTTTAAAGCCTTTATTGACTGTATATCAATTATTTTAGTATCTTTTAAAGTGATATTAACTCTGTAGTGTGTATTGGTTATTTCGATAATATTTTCATGTTTTAATGCATTAATTAATGTTTGAATTTTAAATGGTAAATTGTTTTCTTGGTAAATAGTATTTTTTTGATGATTTTTACTTTTATTTTTTCATTTTAATCAAATGAATCCAAAGGTTATAATGGTATAAAAAATAATAATTCAGGTTCTTTTTTTCATATATTATTAATTTTACAACATTTACCATAATATAAAATAGAATATATGAATTTAGTCAAAATTTACTTATTTTTTTTAGTTGTTTTTAATTCAATTTAACTAAAAATTTAAATAACTAATTATTTTTTATATGATAAACATTATTATGCTTATTTATATAAAAAAACTAGTAAATATTACTAGTTTACAACTATAATTCTGATTAATAATTATCTTCTAAGACTTCGAGAATCATAAATCATACATTGAATTATAGTTTTTTTGATTTGAAATAATTTTTGTGTTTTCTGAGTTTGCTTGCTTCAATCCTTGCAAATATCTTGCATCAGTAGATTCAACATTATTTATATGTAAATTTTTTATATTATTATCAAGAGAATTATTTCGATTTGCTAAATTTTGATTTATTCCACTTATAAATACATTTACATCTATAAAACTAAATGATTTTTGTTGATAAACTATATTTTTTATAATTTGTACATCATTAGATAAATTAAAATATTTAACAATTTCAGAAATTATTCGGCTAATTTCTTTATTTGTGTTGACATCTGTTTTAATGTTTACAAAAACTTTTGCAGCATTTTGGATTTGGGAATCATTTAAATTATATGTAGAAAACTTCTTAATTATTTTACTACTTAAATTGCTTCCGGATGCTTTTGCAGCAGTAATATAAGTTAATCCTGAATTTGCTAACATCTTCTTTAAATTTGCAAGATTTATTGAATTATTCGCATTTTCATTTAAGAAGTTAATTAAATAACTTAATTGTAAGTTTGCGATTTTATTAATTTCTTGATCTGGAAAGTCTGGATACATATGATGTATTTTTTGCGTTGATACAAAAGTGTATGCATCAGAACATTCAATGATTTTATCTAAATATTGCTTTATATTAGGTAAATATGAATTTTGTAAAGGTATTTTGATAACTGAAACAACTAATTTGTTTAGCATTTTTGCTAATTTTGTTATTGCAGGAGTTAACCAAGTTCCCACATTGTCTATATAACTGCTGATTAACACAATTTCAGCATCTGCTAGTATATTTTTTAACATTAATGCATCAATATGACTGCTAAAGTCATCAATATTATCTTTTAGATTCTCTTTTATTAATATTTTGCTTTCACAAAAACTTTTACTGAGTTCTTGTTTATTTGCAAAAATTGCAATATATTCAATTTCATCATTTTGCTGAAAAGAAATTGGGTTTTCACAAAAACTACCACATATATCTAAAATTTTAATACTTTTCATTAATGTTTAAAAGCAAAGATTCTTTGTCAAAAACTTTTATTTTTGATATATGTTAAATCAATTTCACGTGTAACGGTTTGTAAGTGTCCGCTATCATCATAGTTAAATGAATTAGCAAAAATAATTGACTGTTTAATAATTGGATCAAGTTTATGTATCAAGTTAAAACCACCTTGGGTAATGGAATTTAATTGATAAAAACCTTTCAGTAGTTTTGAATCAATGTTTATTTGCTCTGTAAGTTTTTTAGTTATAAAGTCTGTTAATAAGTCATTGCTGCTATTAATTCAAACTTTTAATTCTTTGTTATTATATTTTAAAATTTGGTTGATTTTTGAACATAATATATTTACAAAGTTTATCAAAAGTGAATATATATCATTGTTGATTTCATCGAGAATTTGACCAGAATCACAAGATAAAATTTCATTGATTCTTGCAAAAATAACTTTTTTACTTAAATTTTGATCTAAAAACTTATTTACTATAACATCTGTACCCATTGCGATGTTAATAGTATTGAGAATATAGCCATTTTTTACAAAACTTACATAAATATTACTATCACATATGTTAACTAAAAGGTTGTTATTTTCTTGATTAAGTGAGCTTGCAAGAATTTGTTGAAAGGTCGCAAGTGTGTATGTAATATTTTTTTTATTTAAATTTGTCAAGTATTTATATGTCTTTACAAGAAAGGAATTTAATTGTAAATTATTTGTATTAAGAAATAATTGACTTTGAAATTGATGCAAACTTTGATAATCTTTGTCTTTTGGAAAAGTATCATAGTATTTATAAACACCATTATAAAAAGTTTGATATTGGTAGTTAAAGGTATTCAAATGAATAAAATCTTCAATTTGCTCAGGTTTTTCATTTAAAACATCTGTATTAACTTGCTTTTGACTAAGGATGTATTTAGTTTCTAAAAATAAGTCATCTTTTAAATTGATATTAATAAAAATATCATCTTTTTTGTATTTTTTGGTATAAGTGTTGATTTTATCTTTAATAAAATCTAAAATAATTATGGATTTTTGATAATAGATTTTAACATCTTCGGCGATTTTGCTAAAGTTGTTATTTGAATTTTTAATAGAAGAAAAGTAAAAATGATTTTGATGAATATTGAAATTTAAAAATATTTTCATTTTAACTCCTTCTATATTAATTTAGTTAATTTACGTAATTTTGCACTTTTTGAGCGTCGATTAATTTGAATTTCTGCTTGAGTAGGCAAAATTTGTTTTTGAATAAATGCTTTTGGTTCTTGAATCGGTAATTTGCTTGGTAGTTTTGACTTACAAAGTTGATTAAAATGCTCTTTTACTACCTTATCTTCAATTGAATGAAAGGTGATAATTACTAAGGAAGCATTGATTTTTAACAAATTAATGGCATCTTTTAGCATTGTTTTTAAAGAGTTGATTTCATCGTTTACTTCGATGCGAATTGCTTGAAATACAGGTTTTGCAGGATTTTTAGCACGTAATAATGCAGCAGGATATGCTCTTTTTATCACATCAACTAATTTTAGTGTTGTTTCAATAGGACGCGATGCTATAATGGCTTTCGCAACCCGACTAGCAAGTTTTACATCAGCGTATTTATATAGCAACCGTACTAAATCACTTTCACTATATTCGTTAACTACCTTATAAGCAGTTAATTGTTGATCTTGATTCATACGCATATCTAAAATTGCATCTTTGTTGTAGCTAAATCCACGGTGACCTTGATCGATTTGTGGAGATGAAACACCTAAATCAGCAATAATTCCATCAACTGAATAAACACCTAAATCCGATAATCTTGATTTTATATCTTTGAAATCACTTTTGATTATCGTGAAGTTATTCGATACTTTTTTAAGACGTTCAGATGCTATCTTAATAGCATAGTCATCTTTATCAAAAGCATACAAGTGTCCGTTTTCAAGTTGCTTTAATATCGCTTCTGAGTGACCACCCATTCCAAGGGTTAAATCGATATATATTCCATTTTTATCTATGTGCAAGGATTCGATGCTTTCATTAAGGAGTACAGAATAATGTAAGTTTGTCATTATAGCAGCGAAATTTTTTCTGCTAATGCCGACATATCTGAAAGTGATATTTCAGCATTTTCTGCATCAAATTTTTCCTTAGCTCAAATTTCAACAAGCGAACCCATACCCACAAATGTTATTTCTTTTTTGATAGCAAGATCAGTAGTAATTTTTTTTGGGATGCTAAAACGACCCACTGAATCTAGTGTAGCCAAAAAGGAATTACCAAGAATAAATCTAGTTACCTTTCTCACATCCTTATTAAAGAAGCTTTTTGATTCAATATTTTGACGGTATTTATCAAATTCTTCAATACTGCGTAGTTCGGCATTACCATCAAAACCGATGCTAACCATAAATTGATTACCCAACTGTTCTTGAAAGACTGGAGGTAAGATAACACGGTTTTTGTCATCTAGGTTTCTTGTATGTTGTCCAACCATTACCACGTCCTCCCACTATCTAATAAAATTCTACCACTATTTACCACCACTTATAAATAAAATTTTTATATTTTTTATTTTTTTAGTTTCTTAATCAATTTTGTTTTGACTAAAACAAAAGAAAACACCTATTTTTATGTATATTTAAAAATAGGTGTTAAAAAATTTGTGAAAAAATTTTCCACATTTTATCTATGTGGAAAATAATTTTAGTTTTGGTTATTAAATCATTCAAAGGCAGCAGTAACATTTTCTATTTCACCGATAACAGTAACTGTATCATTTTCATGTAAGACAGTATCAGCAGTTGGTCTAATTTTCTTTTGTTGGGTTTTAATTAACACGATTGTTATTTCTCATTTGTTTAAATTTAGATCTCGAATTGGTATATTACAAATACTTTTGTTTTTAATTACAGAGTTTCCTAACACAAAACCATCACCGAGTTCTTGTAGATTCTTGCTATATAAAATAAATTTTTCATTTGATGCAATTAATGCAGCACGGATTCCGGCTTCTTGTTCAGGCCGCAAAATTGCACTAACACCAATTTGTCTTAGCACCCTTGCGTGACGACGACTTACAGCGCGAGCGATAATGTTTTTAACTTTTAATTCTAATAAGGCTGCAATGATTTCGATATTATCAGGGACAGCAACAACGATTGTTCCGATTTTTTCTACACCAATTGCTTTTAGCAATTTTGTTTCCGCAGCATCACCTACTATAAGCCTTTGTGCATCATCTTCATAAAGTTTTAACCGTTCTGAGTCGGTATCGATAATTGTAATTTGCTTGCCTAATTTAATTAACTCTTCAACAACGGCCTGTCCGAAGCGACCTAACCCGATAACAGCGATGTCATCGCTTTGTTTAAATTTCATATTTTCTCCTAACCGATTGCTAGATCAGCATCGATGTATTCATAACTGCGATCTTTTGATTTCTTACGTTTTCATACCAACAAGGTTGATGAAACACCGAATTGACCGATAAACATTGTTAATATTAATGCAAGTTTTGAAGCAACATTGAGATCTTTAGTTATTCCAGTGCTTAATCCGGTAGTTCCGAAAGCACTAGAAACTTCAAAAATGATATGCATTGGATCATAATAAGGTTTTGATAAATTTGAACCAGTTTGCATCATATTTGATGTACTGATGTGTCCACCTGAAACATCAAAGGAAGTAAATGTGATTAAAGTGACAAAAAAGACTAAGACAAAAGCTAAAATAAAAGTTTGTGTAGCCATAAAGACGGTTTTTTGTTCAATAGCACGTTTAAACATTCTTACCCGTTTGCGACCCATTAAAACAGAGATGGTAGTCATTAGCAAGACAGCAAAAGTAGTTGTTCGTATTCCACCACCTGTTGATGATGGTGCAGCACCAATAAACATCATAGCTGTTCATATTAAAATTGAACTTGCACTAAAATCTCGTAAATTCACACTTGAAAAACCAGCAGAACGTGTTGAAAAAGTTGTGAATATTATCGCAAAAGTTTTATCAAAATTGTTTCCGTACATATAACCTTGATTAATATAATGTTTTAAATTTTCAAGATTATCCTTACTTGTGTTTAATAAATTGTATATTTTTAATTCCGAATCACTAAGATTATTTGAATTTGTGATATTTAAAAGATGTGAAAATTTTTGGTTATTATTAATTGCAGATAATCAAGTATTGTATTCTTGATAATATGCTCCTGGGATATAAACTTTATTTCAGATAGTATTTTGTGATTTAGATGTTGCTTCAAAGGAAATTGTTAAAATAAAACCTACTAAAAATACTAAAATATAGGAAATAATTGAAACTTTGGTAAATAAACTAAAGCGATGTTTTCCTTGGTATCTACGGATTTTATGTTTTAAATAGCGATGGATATCATATATTGTTGGATAACCTAAGCCACCTATCACAAAAAGGATGATAAATCATATTTGTAATCCAAAATTAAGATAATAAGGCATGATTGAATTACCAGAAATAATGTCAAAACCAGCATTATTGATAGCTGAAATAGTGTGAAAGAAACCAAATCTAAATGAGTGTGCTCAGTTTTTATAAGGATTTATATATTCGCCTTGTGTTTGTAAATATGATTTAATTCCTAATGTTTGTTGTGGTGGAGTGTAATAAAAATAAATCGACATTAAAATACTTGAAATAAGTATGACAATTAATAAAAATTTCAAAGAAGATATAATTAATTTTATAGTTACATTAACATCCGAACTACCGCGTTCATGCTGGAGCAGTTGCACATTTCCAATTGATGTGATTTGTCTACCTAATAAATAATTGAAAATAAAGAATTTTAAGGCAAATATCCCGATTCCACCAAGTAAAATTAAAATAGCAATAATCGCTTGACCAAAATAATTTCAATGTGAAAAAGTATCATAGACAACTAATCCGGTATCTGAAAAAGCACTCGCTGTTGTAAATAAAGCATTGATATAATTATCAAATGAAGTTCAGTTATGATTATATGTCTTTTGAGTAATTGGACTTCAAAGCAGTAAACTAAAAATCAAAACTACAAAAAAATAAACAATTAAAAGATATTTTAATTGCGAAATATTTCTGCGTCAGTTTAAAAATTTTATAAATAACTGGACTAATTTTAAAGACTTAAGGAATTTACGAACCTTAAACCAAAAACTCATGTAACTCCTTAGAGATTATTTATCAGATTGCATAGAACGCATAATTTGTCTAATTTGTGATTCACTAGCAGTGCGTCCCATTTGTTTAAACATTATTCGAATTTGTTTTTCTGTAATAGGTGGATTTTCTTTAAGTTGTTTTTGAAACATTTTTTTTGCAACAATAAATGTTACAACTGCAGCGGCAAAAATAACAAAAATGATAACACCTATCATCATACCAACAAATGCTCCTGTTGACATTTCAACCATTGTTACTCCTTAATAATTAATTATACTTAATTTTTTGATATTCTGAATCATTAAAATCCTTAAGAAAATTAACTATCAAATCACTAGCAGCTAATAAATCAGAAATTGCACAAACCCCGATGGGACTATGTAAGTATCTTTGTGGTAGTGAAATTGTTAACACAGATGCCCCACCTGGAGCAAATTGTAATTCCTTAGCGTCAGTTCCTCCACCAGCAGCAACAAATTTATAAGTAGGAATTTGATATTTATTTGATATTTTTATAAATGCATCAATTAGTTTTGGGTCCATCAAAGTTCCACCATCTTTTACACGGATTGCAGCACCTGCATTTAATTTGGTGCTACCTGGTATAGTTGCATATGTATCATGTGAAGATGTAGTATCAAGAGCAATTGCAATATCTGGGTTAATAATTGAAACTGATGTTCGAGCACCACGGGTTCCAACTTCTTCTTGTACAGTTCCTACTAAATATAAATTTACATCTAAATCACAATTGGCTATCTGTGAGGCAATTTCATCTAAAACTGCTACACCTGCACGATTATCCATTGCTTTTCCACCAATTAAATTTGTATCATTGAACAAAATTGTTTCACCTGATAAATAAACTCTATCCCCTATTTGAACTCCTGCAGCAATTGCTTGTTCTTTTGAATAAAAACCAAAATCTGCATATAAATCATTATTTGTAAGAGCTTGTGAAATTTTTGATGCTTCCATAATATGGATGCTGGTATGCCCGAAAACACCTATATACTCTTGTTTTGATGAAGTGATTAATTTTGCTTTAGTTCCAATAACAACAGAGGCTCAAATTCCGCCTACTGGAGTTAAAAGAAGTTGTCCAGTTTTGGTAAAATCACGAACTAAATATCCTACTTCGTCCATATGAGCAGCAATCATTACTTTTGGAGCATTAGGGCTACTTGCTTTTTTATAAAAAATAATTGAACCAAATTTATCTCTAGATACTTCAAAATTATTACTAATATTTTTACGAAGCAAACTTGCAACAGGTTCTTCGTAACGCGACATTGCATCAGTTTGCATATAAGAAATTAATTTATTTTTAAATTCATTTTGTCTTGGTTCTGTAACATAATAAGATGGTTTATTGCTTTGATCTGACATAATTTCCTTTTGTAATATATTCTACCAAATTTTAAAAAATAGCCCATAATTATTGGACTATTTTTTTAGAAGAAATCAGTAATTTTTGCTCGGATGTTTGTTGTAATTTCTTTTTGTTTTGAATTTGTATAATGCATTTTATTATTATTTAATAAGTTTTGCAAATAATTTCTTTCTTGTTCATTTAACAGATGCATAATTGAAATTAATTTTACATATGCTTCGTTTTTATTGTTTCTTTCTTGAAAGTTTTTATATCATGAAAGTTTGTTTTGCAAACGATTGAAATTTATATTGTGTCTACCGATCTTGTTTTCAAAACGACTTTGACTTCCATAATGAGCATTAAAAAAATTGATAATGCGATACTTTAGCATACTTCAAAAATAGTTAGCAAAAGGGATGTCCTGCTGATTGCGTTTTGTTTTTAACATCTGCAATAGTTCATAATATGCTGCATTTAATATCTCATCAAAACTAAATACATGATCAAAATATACATTTTGGATTTTATGACATACAGCGAATAAAATTTGCTGGTATTGCTTTATAAATGCTTGAATAATCTGATTATTTGTGATGTGTTTTTTGCTTTCATCCAAGTTTAAAAACTCAATAACTTCTGAATCAAGATTTTTGATCTGGAACTTAGTCCTCATTTAATTTACTGATATAATCAAAAAGGATAATACCAGTTGCAACCGAAACATTTAAAGATTGTATGCTTCCGTATTGTTTGATATAAACACTTTGATCGCAGACTGACAAAACACTTTTTGAAACTCCATCTCCTTCATTTCCTACAACTAAAATAGTTGGTTTATTATATTTTATTTGTGTGTGTGGAATTGCCTTAGCATCTATGGTGGTAGCATAAGATCAATACCCAAATTTTTGAAGTTTCAAAATTGTTGCCGAAAGACTAGATACTTTGTAAAAATTGATATTTACAAAACCACCAGATGCAACTTTTAACACGGTAGAATTAATTAAAACACTTTTTTCTTTTGGAATAATAATGTCTTTGATTCCGGCTGCATTAGCAGTTCTAATGATTGCACCAAAATTATGTGGATCTTGTAAATGATCTAAAATTAAAATACATTGTGGTTTGGTTTTAATTATAAGATTTATATCTTTATAATTAAAACCATCTAATATACCAATAAAGCCTTGGTGGTTTTCCTTGGTTATATTATTTAAAAAAGCATTATCCTTTATTTCTGCATTGTTAGTGTTCTTTAAAAATTTAGTGTATTCTGCTTTAGCTAAATATATTTTTTTAAATTTATATTTAGCAGCAATTGCATCGAGCAAGGTGTTTTTCCCACACACTAATAATTCTTTCATATTTTCTTTAAAATTTTTCATAACATTTGTCCATATTTAGACCAATTTTTGTTCTATTAAGGTATTTCTGAGTAAATCTGCATTTTGGTAGTCTTTATTTTGCAGATGTTCTTGTCATTGATGATATATTTTGACATAAGGTAGATAATCAAAATCACAGATATCAAATCTTAAGGTACTAAAAATTTCAGTAAGTAAACTAATATCATTACTTTTTTTATTGATATTAATGTTTTTAATTAAATCATTAATCTTTTTATTAAAATCAGAAAATTTTTGTTGATATAAAAGTCGCATAATATTTTTGTATTTATCTTTATCATAGTTGCTTTTAATATTTTTTAGGTATTTTAAAAAGAAGATTTTCTTAATTTTCTTTAATAAAATTTCGATATTGTTTATTGCATTATCATCGATGTTAATATTTGCTGTAAAAGAATTTAGTAAAAATAATAATTTTAGGTGATCACCTGTATATTTATTCAAAAAGTCTTTTGCTAAAATAAAATTTTGTAATGATTTAGACATCTTTTGTCCTTTTAAATTAATTTGTCCAGTTCGCAATCATTTCTTGGTAATATCATTATCTGTTACTGCAAAATATTGGATATTTTCATTTTCATGATGTGGAAATGTCAAATCCATACCGCCTCCATGGATATCGAGTCCATCATTATTAAAATGTTTATAAACTAAAGCTGCACACTCAGTATGTCAACCTGGCCTACCAATTCCAAAAGATGAATGATATTTTATCCCTTTATCGGTTGTTTTTCATAAAACAAAATCAGCATAAAATCTTTTATGTTCACTAAGATTTTCATCAAAAATCATATGCTCTATTTTTTGTTTTGATACTACGCCATAGTGTGATAAGTTATTTTTTACACTAAAATATAATGAATTTTGTGACGTATATGTATGATTTTTTACTGTCATTTTTTTTATAAAATCTTCAATAATATCCAAATTTTTTGTAACATATTCATATTGATAAACTGTGTCAACTTTTAACTTTTTTAAAATATCTAAATAATAAGTTGCATACTTTGTAGCTATTTCTGATTCGCTGACATTTTCTTGTAAAGCTCTATTAATGATTTTATCATCGATATCAGTTATATTATGTATAAATTTAAAGTCGATATTTAATGCTCTGGCAGCTTTTAAAATAAGATCCATAGTTAATATTGGTCTAAGGTTCCCAATATGCACATCATTATATACAGTAGGCCCACAAACATAAATTTTTAGCATATGATTATTATATAGTTTTTCAAAAGAAGAGAATTAAAGAACAAAAAATATGGAATTTATTCAACAAAAACATCAAAAATAACAATATATAAAACGTTTTGTGAAGATATTCATATATAAGATTTATAATATAAAAGTTATAGGAGTAATATGGAAGTTAATAAAGTGTATCAGATGGATGTTATTGAGTTTTTAAAGAATTTAGAAGATAACTCAGTTGATTTAATCATTGCAGATCCACCTTATAATTTAAATAAAAGCAGTTGAGATAAATTTGAATCTAATCAGGAATATTTTGAATTTATTTATTCTTGATTAGATTTAGCAGTTAAGAAATTAAAAGATACAGCAAGCATATATTTGTTCAATAATTCATATAATTCTGCTTTCATTTTAGTTTATTTAATTAACAAAGGGATGTTATTTAAAAATAATATTATTTGATATAAAAAAGATGGTTTTTCACCAAGTAAGAAAAAATATGTTAATAATCAAGAGACAATTACATTCCTAACAAAATCTAATAAATATACATTCAATTATAATGATATAAGAACTGAATATCTTTCGAAGAAGCGACTTTTGAATGCTAAAAACAAAGGGATAATTAAAAAAGGGAAACGATGAACACCTAATCCGAATGGTAAATTATGTACTGATATTTGAGAAATTCCGTCGGTTAGACATACGAATAAAGTTAACGGCAAGGTTGTGAAGACTAATCATCCAACACCGAAACCGAAAACAATGATTGAAAGAATAATAAAAGCAAGTTCTAATCCGGGTGATCTTGTTTTAGATTTATTTAGTGGTAGTGGTGTTACATCATTTGTAGCAAAAGAATTAAATAGAAATTTCATAGGATGTGAGTTAGATTCAGAATATGTTATGAAAATAAACATAAAATTACTAGATATAAACAAGCAGCAGCAAAAATAATTGTTATAATTTATAACTTATAAGGATTTTATGCAAAAGAATTATCAAGAGATTTATAAACATTTATCTAAATCACAAATACCGTTAGAAGATTTTAAAAAGACAAGGTTATTTAGTTATTTATCTAATTTAGGATACCAGTTATCAAAATTCAAAAATATGAATCAAAAATCATTGTATTATATACACTTTACATCTTTTTGTAATATTTATCAACCTAACAAAATAAGGTTAAGAAATGATTCGTTTTTAGATGATGTGATAAATAAAAAAGATTCTATTTTAGTAGCTGGATACCGTGAAAATAAAGATGTTTACTTAGTTTTTATGAGTAAATCATTTTTTGGTTATAACAAACAAGTATCTGTATCAAATTCATTTATTTTAATGGAATATAGTGATTTAAAAAATAAGATACTACCATTAAATTCGGATGTAATTTTGCCTTATTGAATTAAGAAAAATAAGCAATCAAAAATAAAATATTTATACTATGTAACATCGAATGACTTTGATGAAGAAATTTTTGATAATTTTAAAGAAACAGTTAATAAGATGAATTTTAATCCATATTCTGAAAATATTGAAATTCAAAATTCACTTATAAACAAAGGCCCAAAAATAAACCAAAATGAAGTCTTAAAAATTAGAAGTTTTTGAAATTATAAATGTGCCTTGATAAGCTCAAATTATGACTATAAATGCCCACTTGGTGAAAACATTGATATAGATAAATTAAATAATTACGGTTTATCTTATGTAGATATTCATCATATTGTTCCGAAATGATATTTTATTAAGTATTTTAAGGATAAAGGTGAAATAATTGATTGAAATATGATTCATAGTAGCACAAATTTAATTCCATTGTGTGCTGCTTGTCATACAGGGATTCATAAAGGCTCTTCGAAAGAATCTATTAAAAAAGAACTTAGCTTTAAAATAATTAATTCGCTTTATAACAATTTATTTAATAAAAATATACAAAGTGATTTTGATAGTTTTATTATCAAAAATACTGATATCAAAGAAATAAAAAAATTATTTGAAATTTATACGGATGAATTATGAAGAAATTAACTGTCTGGGATTTATTTGGTGGTGGTCAAAACTCGGTATTTAATGCAATAAATGAAGATAAATATTTAAAAGACAAATTTGAAATATATACATGAGATATTACTGAACCTACTAGAAACAACCATTATAAATTAGATTTAGCATCAGATAATATAGTGCAATTATTTTGAAAATATCCTAGACCTGATATTATCGTTGCTAGTCCATTGTGTCAAAGTTTCAGTTGTGTTTTAGCAATGAAAGGTGGAGGAACTCCTTTTTGAAAGCTAAATGAAACCAAGGATTATGTTTTAGAACGAAGTGTAGAAGAATTTGAAAGATTAAAGGGTGGTTTTACTAAAAATTTAAAGGCAGATGTGCAACTTTTTATCAAACGTCTGGGTGAAAAATGTTTAAATAATACAATTGAATTAATAAAGTTTTATAAACCAAAATATTTTTATATTGAAAATCCTAAACAATCAATGATGTGAAAATATATACAATTTAACCGTAAAGATTTTCACAATGAAAATCATTACTTTAATGAAGCAAGCTATGGAAAATATGGTTTTCTAACAACTAAAGCAACTTATTTTTATAGCAATTTAAAATTAATTTTAAAAAAAGGAAGAATCGATCCACCTTATACGATACAAGAAATTAATGGTGAAAAGTATTATGTATTAAAAGATGATCACAACATTAAACTTAGACGCGATTTGGATAGTAGGATGTTAGGATTGGCTTCATTGAATCGGATGATTAAGGCTCGTAAAGTCAAAAGTGGTATGGGTGCAATGGATTTTGTGCAAAGATATAAAACACCTGTTCAAAAAAATAAAATGGTAAATGAACAAATATGTGAAGCAGGACCCGCTTCTGCCATACCTCATTCATTGATAATAGATATTTTTAATCAAATTTTAAATGATGTAGAAACGAAAGAGTAAGAAATACATTTAAAGGTATTAAAAATAAAAAAATGGAACAAATGTGGAAATAATTTTATTTATAGAATAAAAAAGTGAATTTTATTTGTAAATATTTAATATTTTCAAATACTTTAATTATAATTATTTAGCCTTGTACCCCCAAGGTAAAAAATAATTCTCAAATTGTGTAAAGTTATTCATTTATGTCCTTTTGCTAGTAGCAAATAATATGATGATACAAAAAAACCAAGGAAACTTGGTTTTTTAAAATTTGTTTTGTGGTAAGAAAATGTGTCCATCAATGCTGGTAACATCGGATATTGCTATAAATGCATCGCTATCTATTTTTCGGACATCTTTTATAATTCGATTTACTTGTCTAAACAATGTAATTGATGTAACAACATCTAATAATTCATTTGAATAACCACCTTGTGCTTTAAACAAACTTACACCTGTAACAATTTTACGGTCAACTTTAATGATTTGAGCGATTTCTACTGCTTTTTTGAGTGAGTAAATTTCAACACGGACTAACTTAAATTTTGGATACAACTTATTTAAAACAATGATATAGACAATATTTGTTAAGATTGTTGCAACAAAATTCGGAGATAAATATAATTGAAATGATCACTTTAAGGAGTTTATTTGAGCAAGTTCATGACCAGAAATATTACCTGATTTTGATGCTGCTTCCAAAAGTAGTGAACCAGGCAATCATGAACCAATTAACACACCGATTAAAACAATTATAATGTTAATATTACCTGAAATAGAACCAAATGATTTTTGCTTAGTATTTGCATATCATTCACCAATAATCCCTGTAACTCCAGCAGTTCCACCGATTATCTGAATAATTGCAAAAATTCATGCAAGTAAAAATCCGTATATAATAGCAAAAACAAATAATGCAATAATATTTCCACCATCTTTTCAGGTTAGTGGGATTATCCCGCTTAATGGTTGCTGTCATTCAGAAAGTGATTTTTTAATTTCAGCATTTGAAAAATCACCAATTAAGTAGATTGAACCAATATTATGAATAAATCCTAATCCGAAGGAAACTAATGAAGAAACAACTAAAAAAATTACCGTTAAATTCGTAAATAATTTACCTATTTTTTTATAACCAAAAATAAATATCGGTATGCTTAGGATAATATAAGCTAATCAAAAGACAAATTGATCTAAAAAGTTGCGAATTCCTAGTGTAACACTTCCTTTTGGAAGCAAAACAATTAAAAGTTTTGATAAAGCTTGTCCAAAAGTTGCTAATCCAAAGTTATAAATTCCGACATTTTTAACTAAAAAAACCGAAATAACGCCAAAAAAGACAGCAGCAGCAATTGTAATTAAAACAAGTTTTCAAAAAGGTTTTTGTGAATAAAGCAAACTTAGTTTCAATCCGAAATTTGCCATTTTGGTTCTTTTATAAATGGTATTTTTTTTAACTAAACGAGTTTTTCTTTCGCTGGTTCCTGCTAGAATTTCTCCAATTTCTAATGTAAGTGTTTTTCGTGATATTTTTGAAATTAAACTATTATCATTTTCGGCTTTTTTGGTTTCTTCAAAAATTGGATCACAAATGTTGGTTTCATTTGTTACATTTTCTTTTTGAGTTTCTAACGAATCATTTTTGTTTTCTTGCATCAAACCTCCTTTTACATAGTAAAAAAATAACAAATTCTTGTTAAGTTTTTTATTAGAATAATTATATTCTTTTTAACTAAAAATTAGACATTTATCTAACTCAATTTTAGTTTTATAATTATATCAAATATAGTTTAGATATTAAGTGATAAAGGAATATGATGAGAGAAAAAGATATTTTAATGAAATTAGTAATGCCAAAATATTCAATAACATATAATCGCTTAGGAATTAATATTGGTAAGCATCCTGTAATATTTTTTAAAAATTATCAAGATAATGAATATTATTATGTTTCTGCTCGTAGTGCATCTGATTTTGATAATAAAAAGAGATTTAAATATAATTACGAAGTTGAAATAACTAATTCAAAGATGTTAAATAATAAAGTAAGTTATATTGATACAACACAAATTTTTCATATAAATAAACAAGATCTATATAAAGTTTTTGATAAAGATTCAGTAATATTTTTAAATACAAATTATTTTGATATTAATGATATCAAAAGTATTTATAATAAAATTTATCAAAACTTAACTAAAAATCCACCTTATGTTTCACTTAGTTATATAAATATCAACAAAAATAAAATTCATACACAAACTAAATATTCACATAAAGAGTTTTTATGAAGAAATTATTCTGAATTACAAATAAAACCAGATGGATATAAATATCTTAATTCTGCTAAATGACAAATAAACAAAATTCTAAATAATAACAATTATCCAGATACTATTTTAGAACTTGATGATTTAGCTGGTGGAATATACACAACATATACTGAAATAATTCAAAAACATCATTTATTTGAAAAGTTTAAATCTTTTTTAAAAAAGGATTATCCACAATTTCTTGAAGATAAAAAACTTGATTTTAACAAATATTCACCAAGGCAACTTGAACAAATTTATTTAGGTTTACAAGCATCAGTTGATGTTGATAAATATTTGGATTCAAAATGAGAATACGATCAAATGCAGCAAATTAGAATAGGTTTACAAGCAAAAATTGATATAAAAGACTATTATGATAATAATTTAGATGGATTAAAGATGCAGCAAATAAGAGAATGTATTTTTAATGAACTAGATATAAAGAATAAATATAAAAATTATTGAGCAGATTCTGAAAATGATAGTAATTATGATATTAATAAAGCAGATATCAATGTAAAGGACATATTTAATGAAAATTTTGATGACAAAATAAATATCGTTTTTAATGATATTCTCAATTCTAATATATCTTCATTAAATGAAGATGCGAAAGAGACTAAGAATGAAATAAATGTTAAAATTGTTAAAAATATAGATAAAGAAAGTAAATCAGATAATGATGAAAATTCAGATGTTGATAATAAACAAGAGAATGACTTAGTTATTGAAGAAGATAGCGGTATAGTTATGTAAGTTTTAAATTTCAATTGAAAATATTTCCTTAAAATAGATAAAAAAATAATAAATTCACTAAATCTTATATATAAAATTTTGATATAATAATAATATCGTGTATATAAAATAATTCGATATATTTATATAAATAAATGGAGTAAAATGAAAATCAAAAAGAAATTAATATCGCTTTTACTAATTTCATCTAGTGTCACAGCAGTAGCGACAACTGCAGTTGTTGCTTCTTATATTTCGGTAAAGAATGTTCCAACTAAAACTCAATCAATGCATATGTCATTAGCACCATTAAAATATTTTGATGGTGATAATGAAGTTAAAACAAATGAATCAGATAAGAAAACCGATTCAGATAATAAAAATTCATCAAAACAGGAAACAAAAGAGTTACAAGAAGCAAAAGATGGATACAAACAACTTATAGCGTCAATTTTAACTAACGAAAATAGCATTTTCACTGATAAATCTTTTAGTCAATATAAAAAAATAGTAGATGATGAGAAGAAAATTCTTGATGAAAAACTTGACAAAAAAGAAATTACTGTTTTTGATGTAAGACTAGCAAATTCAAAAATTATTCATTATAAGTATCAATTAGTGATAAATGATGCAAAATTAGATGATGTTTATAAAATCATAACAGATTTAACAACAAAAATAAAAAATGATGGTGCCGCAGAAGTTCAAGCAGAAATTGATAAAAAAGTAGCAGACTTTAAAAAATCTTATGCAGATGCAAAAGATAATAATCAAAAAACAGAACAATTAACTAAATTAACTGAAATTTTCCTTGATGCAACATTGATTCAACCTGCTATTAAAGATCTTAACACCACTAATATTAATTCACTTAAATTAGAAATTGAAAACACCTGAAAAGAAAATGCATTTTTCACTGTGGATTCATTTAAACAGTTTTCAGATGAAAAAACAAAACTTATAAATCAACTGCAAGATTTATTAACTAATGGTACATCAATTACACAAGCGCAAGAAGATCAAGTTAATTCAGATTTAAAAAATTCAATTAATAAGTTAGTTATAGAATCATCTAAATTATCAGATGCAGAGAATAAATTAAAAGAACTTATAAGCAAGTTACCTAATGAAAAAGATAAAAATACCAAAAAATCAGTTCAAGATGTTGCAAATGAAAAATTAGCAGAAATCAATAATGCTAAAACAGGTGAAACATTACCATCTGATAAATTACAAGATTTATCTACATTGTTTATAAATGTCTGAAGTCAAATAAATAACCAAGAACTGATACAAAACTTTAAAGAGAAATTAAATCGTGAAATTAAAAAAATAAGCGACAACGATGAAGTCCAAGTTCTTTCAAATGAAGTGCAAAAAGCAGCAACAATAGAAGATCTTAAAAAGGTACAACTAAAGATAACCGAAAAAATAGCAACTCAAAAAGAAGTGATTGAAGAACCAGAATCTAAATCTACTACAGCAGCTATAATTATTACATCGATTGTAATTGGTATTCTAGCAGTTGTTGGAGTTGTTATTTCATGAATTGCTGCTCCTCGCAAAGAAAAGAATAAAGATTCAAAAGCACAAGAGCAAGAACAAAAAGCAGAAAATTAATTTCTGTTTTTTGATATTTAATTAGTTAACTGATTTTATAAATTATAAGAATATATTGTTTCTAAAACTATATCCGTAGAAACAAATATTAACAAAGATTAGCGAATGATTCCAAGATCGTATTGATTAATCAAAAACTTAATTAATATGATAAATCAATATTTTATAAATATACTTAGATAATTATAAAATTATATTTCTTTATTAATTGTTGAAAAATTTCCGTGTATAATGAAATATTGTTCAAATTTCTCTGGAGGGGGGGATTCTATAAACACAATTAAATAAAACACTGAATCAATAATGTTGATATAAGTTGCACAAGATTTTCTTATCTGTTTTTATATATTTAAATAAGATAGTTATAATATATTTATGGTTAAATAATGGAAAAATTTTCATTTATTTATCGTAAATTACAAATAAAAATATATAATTATAGAGCAAAGAATTTATTTAGTGTTTATCTTGTTTATACTTTTCATTAATAAGTAATTTAATCAAAGTAATTTTTCATTTTTAATTTTTATATTTATAACACTAAATTTATTATGCAAATAAAGATATAAAGTGAAATTTATATCTTTATTCTTATATCTTAATTTTAAGAAAGGTTTAAATGAAAAAAATACACCAGAAAATTTTTCTTTTATTATCAGGGATTACTTCATCAACGGTAATATTAGTTACTGCATGTTCTAATCAAACTGATAATAAACCAAAGCAAGTAATTATAAATCCAAAATTAATTAATTTATCAACATTACAAACAACATCAAAATCAGCAAAAATAAAAGCCATAATTGATTCAAGCAAACCTGAATATAATAATGCAACGGATTTTAAAATAACATTTAATAACACTTCTTATATAGCTTTTGAGATAAAAACATCTAATAACCAAAAAGAAATTACATTTAACTTAAATGATTTAAATCCTGCTACTATCTATACATTTATAAAATTAGAATTTAAAAATAGTGTTTTAAATTCAGATGTCAATAATTTTTCTTTTACAACTACACAACAAAGTGATTTGACACCACCAAAAAAAAATGAACCTGATCCTGAAAGTGAAAAATCTCAACCTATTGACAAACAAGAATCATATAAAATCGAATCTGTTCAAACATCTAATGTTCATACAACATCTGCTATATTAAAAATTAAGATTCACACATCATCTGATATTTTAGATGCAAGTAATTTTATATTAACATTAAATAATCAAAACTACACTTCTTTGTCATTTAACAAACAAACAAAAGAAGTAACTTTTGAATTAGAAAACCTAAACATAAATACAACATATAAGTTAAATAAATTGATAGTAAATGATAAAGAATTTCCATCATTTAATTTTAGTTTTAAGACAAAAGCAGAAAATGTAGTTGAATCATTACAAGCAAGTTCGATTAGTCACAACAGTTTATCAATCACATTCTCTTTGACAGATAATAATTTAGATGTCACACAATTAAATGTAGAAGTAAGCGATTACAGTCAACCTATTTTAGTTTCATTTAATCAAGAAACTCAAAGTTACAATTTTACTTTAACTAATTTAACCCCACAAAAATCATATACTATCAATTCTATAAGTTATCAAGGTAAGACATTATCAATAAAATCCTTGAATCACACCTTTACAACCACTTCTAATGCATTGCAAGTTAATCAAGCACATTTGGTATCAAAAAGCAAAAATACTGCTGCAATCGAGTTTAATTTAAACCGCGATATAACAGACAATGAATTAGCATCATTATCGGTAGATTTAACAAACAACGAAGCAACAACCAAACATAATAAATTTAAATATTTATCAAACCATAAGATATTGCTTCAAATAGATTCACTAAAACCACAGACAACCTACAAACTAACTAAATTAACTTTAAATAACAATGATATAGCATTAAACCGAGAAAATCAACTTTCTTTTACAACATCAAAAGAAGTTGCTGCTGATTCATTTGTAATTAGCAAAATAACTTATAAAGATATCACTGCTACTTCTGCTACAGTGCATATTGACTTTAGTTCAAACGATCTTTTAAATGAAAACCATCATGAATTTGAAGTAAATTTAGATAATAAAGTTTATAAATTTAGTGATTATAATCCATCTGAATCATATGTTGAAATTGTGCTTGATAATCTTGATTTTCATACTAAGTATTTTGTAAATTCAGTTACACTAAATGATAAAACTTTAACATTACCAACTGATGAATCACAAAAATCATTTACCACCTTGGACTGAAATCGTCCGGTAATATTAAATAGTTTAGGATATACTTTTGAAGATAAAGTTTCAGCTGATTCATCTGATGTGATGTCATTAGATTTTGGTGTTATTGATTTATTTCCACTTCATCGATCTCAGTATTTCTTTACAGCAGAATTTACTGATGAAAGTGCAAATAAAGACTACAATTTAGATTTTTTTGCTACACCTAAGGAAAATAATAACAATCAATTAAGTTTAGATAATATTCGCATCTTTGTTAAAAATAATCCTGAAGAAGCTGATGAAGGACATTATTATGATTTAGAACCAAATAAAACATATAAACTCAAAGCATTAAAATTAACTAATGGTGATGGACAAAGTGAACACGGAACACTTACTTTTACTTTAAAACAAGGTGCTTCATTTATCATTGATACACATATTAACACCACCAGATATCAAAATGTTGAAATAACTAATACTAATAATAATTTAAATGTTTCACTTAGTTTATCAGCCGATTCAAGTGATCCTGTTTCAGTTGATATAAAAAGTGATTTTGGTGGTTTATGAAATATAAATTTAACTAAAACAAATGATAAATATACAGGAAGCTTACAGATTAATAATTTTCCGTCTGGAACATACAGCATCGCAAGAGTATATTTAAATTCAAAACCTATTTTTGTAAATAAAAATAATAAAGGTAACGATACATTAAGAATTGATGCAAGTAAACCAACAACAAATAATATAAATACAATAAACTATTCATATGATAAATTTAATTATCAACATAATATTATTTTAGATTTACAAAGTAATAACACTGTTAATACATTTGTCTATAAACAGTCTCCAAATATTGTTATACAAAAAAATGACTCGGAAGATTTTATTAATTTAAATAGTATATGAAATCCGAATACTAATAAATTAGAAATAAAAACTTTAAATTTAGATTTTGCAACAACTTATAAAGTTATCGGAATTGGTAGTGTACATATTAACGAAAATAAGTCATTTACAACTATAGCTAAACCTACTACAAAAGCACAGCTTAGTGTTGATGAGTTAAATAATCTAATTAATTCAATCAATCACTTAACATTAAAAAAACGTTGATGAGCATCTGGTATTAAAAAAGCTTTATTAGCAGATAAAGATTTATTTAAATACTTTAATTTTTCAAATAAAAATGGATTCGATAATGAAATAACATTTAATTTTGATGAAAGTAAATTTAGTAATCTAAATGAATTAAATGGTACATTATCGCTGACTTTGAAATTAAGTAGTGGAAATAATCATTCAATTGAAAAAACTTTTAAAATTGAAAATCTATACTCAAAAGCTTGAATTATTGCTAATAAAACTAACACATTATTATTCGATCCATTAGTACATATCTCAAAAACAGGTATTAAAAAATCCACCAAGGACTTTGATGATGCATATAAAGATGCTAAATATAGTAACATTGATGATTTAGATTCATCTTTTGGAAAACCTGCTATTATCGTTGATCTAAACGATGCATCGCTACAAAACTTTATTGATATCGATGATGGACTAAAAAGTTATGATCCAAGTGTTTTTAAAGCATATTTTGTTAAATATAAGGATGATGAAAATGTCTATAAACCATATAAAACCACTGCATATGCTCCATTAGGTATGATTCAATATAAAATAATGTTTTGATTCAATCCAACTAATGCTGAAGATAAATATACTAACCAAATTACACCTTTGTGATTAGTCGGATTTAATAATTATACTAACAAAGATGCAAAAGATTGATATACATATTTATCAAGGCAAGCAAAATTATATGCATCAGCAGATTATTTAACTGTTAATTCTTCATATGGTCTTAAATCAACTGCAACCGAGAGTGCTGAGCAAATGGTTGCATCAATAAATAATAAAGCAAATTCTCAAGAAAAAGTAGATTATCTTGATAAATATACTAATTTAATCAAGTTTATTAATGATAATTATAATGTTATAAAAGATGCCTATAATCCAGCTGTAGCACGCAGTTATTATCAAATTGAAATTATAAATGCATCAAAAATTGAATATGGTAAAAACAAGTTTGTAGATATTGCTTTTGCATTAAAACCAATATATTTGGGTGCAAGTGATGCATATAAAGCAAAAACAGATGTTATAGCAAAAAATGTTATCCATATCCAATTACTTAACAATAATTAAAAAATATCCCAAAAAAAACAAGTTTTTCGGGATATTTTTAATTCTTAATTAAGGTTAAATTAATGGCATATTCACCTAAAAGTTGTCCATCTTTAGCTAGTGTATAAGTGAATTCAAATAAATCATCAGCAAAGTTTTTATAAAACCAATTTGATACTAGTTCGATTGCTTGGTTGCGTCAATTATAACCTTCAAGATCTAATAAAAACTTAAATTCTTTTTGGTATTTTAAATATACGGTTGTAGCACCTGCATAAATATTGATATTGGTTTCTGATATTTCGATTCGATTTCGAATTCCTTGTGAAGGTTCGCTAAAAGTTAAAATGTGATAACCATCATCAAATTCATAATCTAACACAGAAATAAAATCAATATCTTTTGATTCACCATTTTGTTTTGTTGTTGATTTAAAATTAATTTTCATATTTTTTTAATGCATCCTTGATAAATTCTGGTCCATATAAATATATTGCTTTTGCTAGTTCAGGACCATGTTGTTGCGATGTAGTTGCAAGACGTATGGGCATAAAAAGATTTTTACCTTTAATGTTTAAGTTCTTTGAAGTGGTATTGATTGCATCTTGAATATTATCGATACTAAAGTTATTAAAGTCTATATGATTTTTAAATTCATTGATAACTTGAATTTCATTATCATTAAATTCAAAGTGCTTATCAATAGGATTAAGATAAAGCATTAAATTTTGATTCATTTCAGAATATGTGATAACACTTTGTTTAAATGTATCGATAAATAAATTAATTCATTGTAAACTTTTATTACTATTATCAAGTGATAAATGTTTTAAAATTTCATTGTTATCTTGAGTTTTCATATATTGTTTTGAAAATCAATTCATTTTCAAAATATCGAATTTTGATGGACTTTTACTTAATCTATTTGGATCGAATTTTAAAATATTTTCGGAATGCGACATCATTTCATTAGCATCTGCTGCAGTTCAACCTAATAATGATAAAAAGTTAAATATTGCTTGAGGTAAATATCCTTCATTTTTATAATCTTCTATAAATTGTTTTAATGATGTATCACGCTTAGAGAGTTTTTTACCATCCATATTAGTAATAATGGTAAGATGTCCAAATTCAGGCATATTTCAGTTAAGCATTTGATATAAAGCAATTTGTTTTGGTGTGTTTCCGATATGTTCTTCACCTCTTAAAATATGTGTAATCTGCATATCATAATCATCGATTACTACTGCAAAGTTATAAGTAGGATATCCATCAGATTTAATAATTACTCAATCACCAATTTCATCTGAGTTAAAACTTATTTGTCCACGTACTATATCATTTCATTGATAAACTTGATTTTTTGGCATCGCTAACCGAATCGAATAAGCACCATTTTGATCACGAATTTGTTTTTCTGCATCGGAGATTTTTAATCAATTGCGATTATAACGAAAACTAGGAATACCTTTTGCATCGCTTTCTTGCTTTTGTGCTTCTAATTCTTCGGTTGTATCATATGCTTTATAAGCAAATCCTAGTTCTAACAACATATTTGCAACTTGTTGGTAGCGACCTAGTTTTTCGCTTTGTCGATATTGGCCATATTTTGGGTTTGGTTTTAAAGGTGATTCGTCAGGTATGATACCTAATCAAGCCAAATTATCTATCTGTGATGCTTCACCACCGATAACATTGCGTTTGACATCTGTATCTTCAAGACGGAAGATAAATGTTCCATTATAATGTTTTGCAAATAAATAGTTAAATAAAGCTGTTCGAGTTCCTCCGATATGTAAATAACCGGTAGGACT
Source organism: Mycoplasma sp. 394 (assembly GCF_054353895.1). Taxonomy (NCBI): domain Bacteria; kingdom Bacillati; phylum Mycoplasmatota; class Mollicutes; order Mycoplasmatales; family Mycoplasmataceae; genus Mycoplasma; species Mycoplasma sp. 394. Next base: position 139,995 of record NZ_JBTHHL010000001.1, read on the forward strand.
TGGTGCATAACGTGTTCTAACTTTTTGCATTTACATTATCCTTGAATGCATGATCTGAGTATGCAGAATTTACTCCTTTATCAAAAAGGTGTGTTTTGTAATTTGCTCCATAAAGTTTTTCAAGAGCTTGCTTAAAGGAATTATTTTGATCTTTACCTCCACCATAAATAACATCATATTGAGGGGTGTTGTAATCACCAAATGCTCCATCGTAGTTAACACCCGATGAACGCAATGCTGTAGCAATAGTAACCCATGAGATAAAGAATACTGAATCAACTAAAGCAACTAATTCATTTTTCTTGGTTCTAACACCTGTTCCAGATGCACCACCACCAACATTAAAGTCTCTTATCGCATATGACAGTCCTGAATGGTAGTATTCTTTTCCATCATCTTTGGATGTAAATAGATTTGGTTTATTATCACCATAAGATAAAAACGGAAGTGCTAAAAAGCGATCAAAGACACCTTTGCGGTTCTTAAATTCAGAAAGTACATTTGAATGTGATAAAAATCCACCACGTTGTGCTCTTGGATTATTTGCTAAATCTGTTGAACTTTTTCCGTATAAAGAACGGTTGGCATTAGTTCATAATGAATATGAATAAGGTGCGCTAGTTATTAAATCTTTATTTGTATATTGTCAATCACCTTCTTGTAAAAAGAAGTCGACAAACCCTTGTGATTTAGTTTGTGTTGCTGGAAAACCAACAAGGTAAAGTAAGTTGTAATCAGAAACAGGTTTTTTCTTGTGATCATCAATTTGACGTTTAATAATTGGCCCATCTACACTATCATAACCACTTTGTGATAAGTAATCAAAAGTAGGAAATGATACTTTATTTGTATTGTTTACATAATCATTTGACATATCTTTAGCAAATTGTTCTTTGGTTTTTCCATTTAGCAAGTTTTCAGGTAATTTATCAACATCTACTTCAAAGATAGCAAAATCTAAAAATTCTTTTGCATTTTGAGCATTAGTTGCAACTGATGTAGGGTCAAATTTAAAGAAGTTACGACCATCTAAAATAACCTTAACAGAATTTTTATCAAAGCTAAAACTTGAAAAATGCTGATCAAAAGGAATAGTTTTTAATTGATTACCAATATAACTACCATTATTATTTAAACGAGTTAATCCTAAGGTAAAATCAGGTAAAGAACTTATACCATTTACCACGTGGTAGTTAGTGATAAAGTAGAATTTGGTTGGATAACTTTGGCCTTCTTTGATTTCATAATCAATTATTGATGCAGTTCCCGCTTCAGTTTCTTGTTTTTTTGGATATCCAACTAATTGGTTGAAATCAGTTGGTTTATTTTTGCTAATATAATCTTTAACTTTTTGTTTTACGGTTGGATCTAAACCGGCTGTTTCATCTAATTTTTTGTAAATTTTATCATATTCAGATTTTAATCAATTAGTATATATGACTGCATCTTTTTCATTACCACCTTCCTTTTCGTTTCCATAGTCAGCCACAAGTTGCTTTTCGGTATCATCTTGGATAAGTTTTCAAACACCACGGTTACCATTCGATTTGTTTCATCTGTCTAATAATTTTGTTTTAGTATCTGAATCTTTAAGTTGATTTATCAAGTTTCCCAAATCTATATTATTTGTTAATGCAGTGGTTAAAAGGTTTTGTTGATTTTCATCTTTAGTAAATAAAAAATGATTAATACTTACATGATAAGATTGTTTGGCAAAATCTGAATATTGTTGGTTAGTGATAGTTCGTGCGACTCCTGTATTATTTTCTGGATTATTAATAGCATCAGTTCAGTTAGCAGCCACACGAGGACTGATATAAGGAAGTTGTAATTTCAATTTATCTTTATCATTAACTGCAATTGAATACCCCTTGATTCTTAATTCATCATAATTTGGCATATCCAGTTTTTTTAATTTTGCATCAATTTCTTGTTTTTGTTGCGAAGTTAAATTACTTGTAAGAGTCGAATCTGCGCTAAGGTATCTGTTTTTAATTAAATTTCAATCATAATCAAATTGTTGATCTTGATTCATATTAATAAAGTAGTTTACTTGGTCATTTTCACTAACATTTTTGGTTTGACCAAAGTTAAATTCTTCTTTTTTCTTAAATCCATCGATTGTAAAACTTTTATAAACATCAGCATCTTTACCAAAAGCCATAAATATAGTTATTTTACCATTAGCATCATCTACTTTGGTATTTGTTATGGTAAATTGAGGAATTTCATTTTCTTTTGCTGATAATTTTAAAATAAGTTTTCCTGGTTCCCTAATAGCAATTGCATCCTTTGTTACATCAACATTTGAAGCATATACATCTGACTTATTTCCTGAAAAATCAATATTAAATAAATCATTTAAAGAAGATTTTTCAACTTTTTGCTGTAATTCATTTTTTGTAAGTGTATTACCAGGATTTTGTGGATTTGTTCCAGGATTAGTCCCTTGATTTCCAGAACCAGGATTATCAGGGTTTTCTTTTTTGTTTTCACCTTCATTTGCATTTGAATTGGTTTTTGTTCCACATGCAACAGCAGAAATAGCTATAAAAGCAGCAGTAGCATTAAAAAGCAAGAATTTAGATAAAAACTTGGATTTTTTTATTTTTAATGGCATAATTTCTCCTTATTATTTAATATAAGATAATTTGAATAAATTTTACTACTTTAATTTTAAAAAAAATATTTTTAATTTTCCAAAAGTAATAAAATATTTTCAAATAAATCATTGATATTATACTAAATATAAAAAATTTTTTAAAGTGTTATAATATCAATACAAGGAGATATATTATGAAACGGACCTGAAAAATTAGTTTAATTGCTCTTTCTTCTATTGTGATAACCTCGGCTGCATCTGGGGTGTTTGCTAATATTGTTGCAACTGCTGCTGATAACAGTTATCACTCATTTACTGTTAGTGATCAACAAACCTTTGATACTCGCAGTAACCTTATTTTAGAAGGAAGTAAGACTTCAAAGGATTATAACCTAAAACAAAAAGATCCAGAAACAGTCAAAACTCCTGAAAAAGAAGAAATCAAAACTATTCCTTCGGATGTACATCAAGAAGATATTATTAAAGTACAACCAAAACCACAAGAGCCTCCAAAAAAAGAAGAAATCAAAAAACCTGAGGAACCTAACCCACCACAACTTACTAATGAACCGATTAGTAAACCTGGTACATCAGAAAAAGTTACAGAAACTCCACCACCTACTATCGAACAGCCAAAAGTAGTTGAACCACCTAAGGTTATTGAAACTCCTAAACCTATAGAAAAGAAACCGGAAATTATCCCACCACAACAAGTTATACAACCTGTACAACCTGTTGAAAAACCACAACAACCAAAAACAGTTACTAAAACTGTGCAAACAGATGTAGGTAATATTCAAGTTACTGTTGAAGATGTTCCTCCACGTGTAGATAAACGTAGCGATCAAGTAAAAGGAATCACAAATCGTATACCATATCGTGCTGAATTAGTTCCTGATTTAAAAGATGTTAAACTTAATGCTGAAAACTATGCGCAAACAGTTTCAAATGGAGAAGCATCATTGAAAGCCTTTAGTAATCTTTGAGCAGGTGTTCCAGGAAAACCTGGTCCACTTCAAGAATACTATAAAGACTTATATATTTCTAGAGGTCATGATGAATTGCAAAATTATTTAAATAATAGTCCTAATGATTTAAATTTAATTTTACAATTATATGATAAATATCGTAATGTAATTGAGGCTGGTAATGCTAAGAAATTTATGTATGATTCAGTTCAAAATAAATATGATGAATGATTTAGCCGTACCGATACTTTAGAATATATCCCACCAGTTCGTGGTTATGGAAAAGAGTATTTAAAAGTAGGGTGATTATGAATAGCAATGAATATGGACCCAAGTAAGTTTAAAGAATTATCACAAAACCTTAAAAATGAACTTGCAAAAGGATTTTATATCAGTAAAGATGAAAGAAATGTTTATGTAAATGATAAAGGTGAACTAGATTCATATGCAGTAAGTCCAATTTTCAATTCAGTTGTTGCTGAAATGAAACGAAATAATGCTGAAAAGCGAGCTTTAGGATATGATACACAATGAACTCGTAGTCCTGATGACATTGCCCGTGGTAATTATCCTGGGTGAAGAAAATATGATGGTGATATGTCATATAAATACCATAAATATGGTTTTGAAAGTGATGATGGAATTTCAGTAACTGAATATAACAAAGAATCATCGAATACTGCAAATCCTAATGGGCCTAAAAAAGCATTTATAATGACTGCTGATTTAGCTAATGAAAAAGCATTTGCTAAAATAACCAATGTTATTAAAAATATGGTAGCTGCAAATGATATTCCGCTGGGAATTAGAATATTAAACATCGGTAAATATGATGATGCTCAAAATATTAGAAGTTTATTATCAGTGTTGCCTAAACATTTACCTTTATTAGAATTATATTTTGATAGCTTTAACACATCTGCTCTTGAAGCTATTTCTGATAAAGATATTGATGAACTTGGGTTATATACCAGTTTAAATTCTCTTGATGAAAGATGATCAATTAATCCATGAGCACTAAGAAATGTAGCCTGAGTAAATACCTTAGATTATAATGTAAGTTCCGATTATAATCGATATGAAAAAATTACTACTAGAATTACCTTTAATTCACTTGCTTTTGATGAAGATGACTGACACGGTGAAAATGATATGACAACAATTAATAACGGATTACGTATGGCCTATGTAACCAGAAATAATGAACGTATTTTCCAGGGTGCATTTGGTCCAGGGTTGAAACCCGATCGTAATGCTTCTGGAAATTCATATCCGACTGGTTTAGATTTATCTCGAATTAAAGAAGCAAAAGGACTTAAAAATATGATTTTCTATGATGAAGATCACGGTTATTCAACCTTACGTAAATTAACCAGAATTGTCTTATATAATAATTCCGATACATGAGAAACTGATACTGATAATATGAATAAAGCACAATTCGCTATGGTTTTAGCAAAAGATATCCCGATGCCTCGCTCTAAAATTATTTTTTCAAATGGCAAAGGAACCAAGAATATTTTAATTAAACCAAAAATACCAGGTGCGACTTTAGATGGAACTGGTTTGGCTAACTTATCAACATTGATTGCTTATAGCGACGGAACTTTCTTTAAAGAAACAACTAAAATCTTTGTTCCAAATGATGCAACCAATTTATATAATCAATTAAAGGCAAATGGATATAATGTTGATTATCAATTAAATGATATACAAGAAATATAAAAATAATACCTAAAAAGGTATTATTTTATTTCTTTATAATTTGATTCGTCAATGAATTTATCACCCGATAATTCTTTACGTTTTTCTCGCATCTGCTCTCATGATAAACTTGGATTTGCAAATTCTTTAAAATCTAATCCTGATTCTAAGGCAAGTCGTATTTCTTCCATCTGTCAAGCATCAAAAAGACCACTAGAATATAAACTGGTATCAACTCCACTTTCTAAACCAAGACGTATTTCCTGCAATTGGCCATGACAATATGAATCTAAATCATTATTTCGTAATTCGACATAATCTGGAAATTGATTAACTAACAACTCTTGTTCGCGACTACGACCTTGATATTCAAATAATGCTTCTTGGTATTCCCTTTTAATTCAAATTAATAAGTTTTGTAGTTCTTTAAGTGTTTGTGGGTCCTTGTTACGTTTTTTTTCGATTTCAAGCAATAAAGTTTTCTTAGCTTCGCGTTGTTTTGATGTTAAAGTCGCATCATCACGAACTCAATCATAATCACGCTTTAAAAAGTTATCACAAGCATATAATGTCTTAGCACGCACTTGATTTTTTTTATCAATATATACATGCGAAAGCGATACAAGTGGTCGATTTTTACTTAAATTATCAATTATCCCTTTATATAACTCATGAATTTGTTCGATGTTAAAAAAATCTGTTTCTAAATAATAAATTGATTCTTCATCAAAAACTTCATGCAGATCATGGTCACTTATTTTATAAATTTCAGATGTATCTATAAAGCTATCATGGATAAATAAACCAGTTTTTGCTTTAGGAACCTTGATTTCATATTCCAATTTAGCTCGCTTATGATGAAATTTGTTTTTGGCACTTCGCGCTTTAACGTAGTAATAAACATCTTTATAAATATCTAAAAAAACTACAATTGGATGTACACCAAAATTATTTTCAAGTCGATCAAAGGTAACTGATTCATATGGTTTGAAAGGTTTTAATGGTTCAAAATGTTTTTGTATTTTATCTTTTTGTTCTGACATATTAACTCCTTTAATAAAATTATAAAACATTAAAATAAAGCAAAAACAAATTTTTAAATTTATATATAATAAAATAAAGGGGTAAAATGATTGATAATAAATTAACTTATATTACACTGTTTTCATCAGCAGGAGTTGGTTGTTTCGGGTTTAAAAAGCAAGGATATGAATGCATCGCTACAAGTGAATTACTTGATAAACGTTTAAATATACAACGAATAAATAATAAATGTAAATATCAAAGTGGTTACTTATTAGGTGATATCAAAGAAAATTATGATAATTTATATAATGAGATACAAAGATGACATTTGCTTGGTAATAATGTTGTTGATGTAATTATTGCTACTCCGCCGTGTCAAGGGATGAGTGTTGCAAATCATAAAAAGAATAACAATGATATAAACCGAAATAGTTTAATTGTAGAAAGTATAAAATTAATAAACAATATTCAACCAAATTTTTTTATTTTTGAAAACGTTGCTTCCTTTTGAAAGACGGGGTGTTTATATAACAAAAAAATCGTTACAATATCAGAAGCTATTAAAGAAAGTTTAGGTAAAGATTATGAATATCAACATAAAATTATAAATTTCAAAAATTATGGGAGCAACTCATCAAGAACACGAACCTTAGTCATTGGTGTTCATAAGAAATTAACTGATAAAATTGATGTTGAGAAAATCTTTCCTAAATATCAGGGTGAAAAAACGCTCTATCATGTGATTGGTGATATGAAATCATTAAAATGAGGTGAATATGATAACGAAGATTTTTTTCATAGCTTCCGAACTTATAAACACCATATGCAATCATGAATACAAAATATCAAACCAGGACAATCAGCATTTGATAATTTAGAAGATATAAATAAGCCACATAAAATTATTAATGGTAAAATAATAATAAATAAAAATAAAAATGGTGATAAGTATAAAAGACAAAGTTTTGATAAGGTTGCTCCATGTATTCATACTAGAAACGATCAACTAGCAAGTCAAAATACAATTCATCCGAATCAAAATAGAGTATTTTCTATTCGAGAGTTAATGAAAATGATGACAATACCAAATGATTTTAAATGAACTAATATCCCTCTGTCACAGTTGAATAAGTTATCTTATGATGAAAAAGTTGCTTTTTCAAAAAAGAATGAAATGAATATAAGACATTGTATCGGTGAATCAGTACCTACCGTAATCTTTGAACAAATTGCTAAGAATATTAAGAAAGAGTTTTTTGATGAAGAAAAGTTTAAATAAACAACAAATAAAACAAATTATAGAAGAAAACGAATTAATAAACCATCAGAATTTAATTAAATTTATTAAAGATAACAAACAAAAATATGATTTCAATAGTTTATCTAGAATAATTGAATTATCTAATAGTAAGCGTAATCATTATGCAGCATTTTATACACCACAAATTATTTTAGAGCAAATATATTTACAATTACCAGAATTTACAAAGAAAGAAATTAATATTTTAGAACCTGCAGTTGGTTCAGGTAATTTTTTTACCTATTTTATTTAGAAAATATCAAAAAAATATCGTGAACTTAACAATTATTGATATAAATAACGAATCGTTAGAACTTTTAAAAATTCTTTATAAAAACAATATACCTGAAAACTTTAAGATTAAATATGTAAATGATGATTATTTAATGTTAAAATTCAATAAAAAACTTGATTTAATTATTGGAAATCCGCCCTTTACCAAAATAAATAAAATTAAAAAAGTGAAATATCAAAATTTACATCAATATTCAGTGAATTTAAAAAATTTAGCGGGATTATTTTTAGAAAAATCTTTATTAGAAGCCGAGAACATTTCACTGATAATGCCAAAAAATTTATTAAATACACCAGAATATCAAGAAACACGTAACTTATTAGTTAATTTTAATATTTCATCAATTATAGATTTTGGCGAAAAAGGATTTAATGATATTTTAATCGAAACTATTAATATAACAATTTCAAAATGTATTATAGATAGAATTTATATTAAATCATTACCCAAAAAACAAGAAAATTATCAATTCAGGGACTATATTTTCTCTAAGGAATTGCCATACTGAGTTATTTATCGTGATTAATTTTTTGATTTTGTATATAAAAAAATGGAATTTGATATTTTTAAGGTATTTAGAGACCGTCAAATTACTAATTCAATACTCATTAATAACAAACAAAATACAATAAGAGTCTTGAAGTCTAAAAACATTGATGATAGTGGAAAAAGTATCAGCGAAATAGAAAATTATGATTCTTACATCCTGGATGTTGTTGCAAAAAAATTAGATGTCTATAAATATCTTGATTATGAAAATGCTTATTTAACACCTAATATGACTTATAAACCTAGGCTAATATCAAAACCAAAGGGTTATCTAACAAACGGATCAGTAGCGATATTAATACCTAAGAATAATTTAAAGTTAAATGACAAACAAAAAGAATATATTTCAACCGATGAGTTTAGAAAGTTCTATCATATTGCACGAAATTATCAAACTCGTTCAATAAACATTGATTCTTCAAGTGTTTTTTGATTCGGGAAAAACAAGGAGCTAAATTAGATGTATAAATTATTAAGCGATTTCTTCGATGATAAGAATTATGATTTAAGAATTTCAAAAAATTCTAGATGAATTGATCAAAAGTGTACATATGATGTTTTGTCAATAGTTTCTGATTGTATTTTAGAATATATCAATAATAAAAAGGATACATTTAAAGTAAAAGACATTTGATTTAATGAATATACAGTTATAAATGTTTCAAATCTATTTACCAAACCAAATCCAACTAATAAATCATCAAGAGAATACGATAAATATTTTGGACAACCTATCAATTTACTTGTATATGCAGGAGTTTTAAAACAAAACAAAGTAAATAATGTAAGGCACTTTGAAGTAATTAATAAAAAAATTTTAGAATATATTGCATTAAGACCAATGAATGCTCTAAACTTCTTATACGAGTATATCAAAAAGGTTTTAAAAGATACTGATATATATCATTATTTTGTGAATTTTTTAAACAACACCAATGCTTATACCTTTAAATATTAAATGAACATTTAACAAATTTTTATAAACAAAATACAAAAATTAAGGGGACATTAGAAATTTATAGAATTTTTACTAAAATTATAAATCCACTTTCATTTGTAAATAAATCCTTAGGAACTAAAAAAGGTTATTTGTCTAAAAATATTATTACATTAGATGATTTAACATACAATAAAACAAATTTTAGAGATCTAAAACCTAAAAATATGTCTAGAAATGACTATGCACAAGTTATAAATAAGAAAAATTAATGAGACAACATATCGAAAATACTTAATCGATAAAGCAAAAAAAGCAATAAAAATGTTGAATCAAAAATATAATAACAATAAAAGTGAAATTATAGGATTAACGGATAATAACGATGCAACACAAGTGCTTCATATCTTTCCACAGTCTAAATTTCCACAAATAGCAGATTATTTAGAAAATTTAATTGCACTAACACCAAATCAACATTTCTTAATGGCACATCCGAATAATAGCACACATTATATTGATGTAAATTTTCAATATTTAGCATTAGTCGCTAAGACATTTACAATTAAAAGTGATATCGAATCTGGAAATGAAAACTATTCATTTAGTAAATTTATTAATGTATTGAGATGCGGGTTAAATACAGAGAAGTTCGATAATATAGAAAACAAAGATTTTTTCATAATTATAGAAAAAATTGATTTAATATATTCACAATTTGGAAATGATAATCAATATAAGGAAGAAATTAGGATAAATAAACAAAGGATATTTAATTAAATTAAGGAAAATATGACACAAAAACAAAATTTTGAATACAAATTAACAAACGGATATAATATGAAACCAATACTACCGAAAAAACCTATTACATTTGATAGGTTTGACGAAGATTATGGAATACATCCTGTTATTTTCTTTTACAGCGATCTAACAGGTTCATTTTACTATCTTAAATCTAGAAGTGCATATAATAAAAAACAAATCCAAAGAAAACCGTATGAATATGAAGTTTTAATTAAAAAGTCAGGCAATGGATTGCTATATAATGACAGTTATATAGATACAACACAAATTTATAAATTAAATATTGCAAAGGAAGATTTATACAAGGTTTTTGAAAAGGATTCTGTCTTATTTTTAGATACTGAATATTTTAATATAGATGATATTGATGAAATTTATTCACAGTTATATCGTAATTTAAAAAATAATCCTCCGTTTGTTTCGATAAGTCAGATATATTTTTATGATGAAGAAGTTAAATCAAGAACACTTTATAGCCATCAAAATTTTCTTGATATGGAATTAAATACATATAAATCAAAAAGTAATATTTCAGTTGAACAAATTATACAAAAACAAGAGTTATATAATGAAATTATAAATTATCGTAACAACAATTATGATATTCTGTTTGAACTTAAGGAACTATCAAAAGGTTGTGATTTAGAATTAACTGATATTCATAATGAAATTAATTTTTTTAATGAATATAAAAATAAGATTTCAAGTGAATTTTCAAGTTTTATTACAGATAATAAATTTGATTTTAATAAATATTATTCAAGCCAACTTGAACAAATATATTTAGGTTTAAAAGCAAATTTAGATGTTAAAAAATATACAAAAAATATTTTTAATGGTTTTCAAATGCAACAGATAAGACTTGGTTTACAAAAAGATTATATATTAGATAAGGTATATTTATATATAGATCCAAAATACGATTGAAAACAAATGCAAGAGATAAGAAAAGGACTAGAGTTATCGTTGGATGTGAAATTATACCTAGATTCAAAATTATCATATTATCAAATGCAACAAATTAGAAATACATTACTCGAAGATAAAAAGAAGGTTATTAGCGATGATGTAAAAGAAAAAGGAGTAAATAGTGAATATATGAACAAGTTGAATATGCCATATTTTGATGCAATTTTGGATGAAGTTCACAAACGAAAACACATTACATCTGAGAGCAGTAGTCACAGAGAAATTGTAAACATCAAACATAAGGTCGCTAAAGTAGATGAAATAAATTCACAGTTACATTTATTTAATGAGCAGCAACAAGAACAAATCAAACTAGGAATACATGTAGATATAAATGTATATTCATATTTGGACCCAAAATTATCAGCCAATCAGATGCAAGAGATAAGATATCATTTACTAGAAAAAAAAGTATATCAAATGAATTTAGATTTAAAAGAAAATGGTATATATAGCCAATACTTTGATTATACATATAAAAATGTTTTCAATCAATTTAATGAATTAAAAGAGTTATATAGTGATGAAAAATCAGATGTAAAAGAGAATGTGATGTAAGTGTGATATGTTTTAGCAGATAAATGTATACTGTTTAACAAAATAATAAAGTCACTAACCATAAAGAACATAATATGGCTTTATAGGCACTATTTTGTGGGTATAAAAAGTTGTCTACACAAAGTGTATAGACAACTTTTATAACTCTGAATTAGAATTTGGTAGTTTTTCAAAATGATTATCTAATTTATCAAAGATAAATGTATCAATATTTGAGTTTTTATCTTTTTTGATGGATTTATAGTATCCATATACATCGAATAAATATCATTTTTTATCTTCTTGATTATAAAATTCTACTCAGTATGTAAGTTTCTTAGAATCTGTATTTATTTTATATCCTAAAACAGATTGAGTTTTATATATTTTATTTAAAAATAAGAGTTTAGCGAATAAATCAGCTAATGAATATTGTGATGTTTTAGATTCTGCAAAACTTTTATCGATTAGTTTGTAAATATTATCCAAATCAAATTTAACAACTTCAAAGTTTAAAAAGTCATTAATAGTTTTTGTCGCTTGTGCCTTTGTAGTAGCATTAAGATTAGGATTTCGCAATGCTTCAGATGCTTTTTTAACAGCCGGCAGAGTTTTTTCAAAATAATCTATAACAATTTTATAAACATCAACTTTTTTATTGGTATTTTTTACAAACAATTCTGCAGCTTTTAAAGCAGAAATTTTTTCATCCAACTTCTTTGTGTCATTATCATTTTGAAGTTGTTTGATTTCTTGTTGTAGTTTTTCAATATTCTCTTGCGTTTTTTTAATTGTTTCAAGAGTTTCGGGTAAGGTATTAATGTATGAATGATAAGTTTTATAATAAAGCATATCAATGTGATTTTGGATAAATTCTTTTGGTTTTGATAAAAATTCACTTTGTTCTGATTCACTGAGTTTTTCAGTAAAGACTTTATATTCATCGTTTTTATTTTCTTTTGTATCAGATGTTGCAGATGGTGAAATTCCAAAAATTAAGTAAGTAGGACCAAATCCACGAGTAATTCCGTGAATTTCATCTTCCAAGTTTGCAGGAAGTGATTCATCAGTTTCAATGCGATAATTAGGATATAATTTATAAAACACATTTCAAATGTTTTTTAAAGTATTTTTAGCATCTATTTTAGTATAATCAATTTTTGAATCAAGAATCTTATTTTTTTGTAGAGTTAAATTAACTAAATTAGTATCAATGGTGTTTCCACGGATGTTATTTGCAAAATCAATTTTAAATGAAATGTCAGCATTATTATAAGTTAAAAGTTTATTCACAGGTTTAAATGCTTCTATTTGTTTCTTGTTAGCATAATCGACATAATTTATCCCAACTGCTAATGGAGTATCTTTGATGAAGTTATATACAATGCTTTTAACTTTATCTTCGGTAATAACTTTATTAAAATCATCAATTTGATAATATTCAATTTTGCTTAATGCTTGATATAAAGTTAAAATTTGTTTTTCTAAATCGATATCATCCCCTGCTTCATTTGTTCCATATTTGTGGACTAATATTTGTGCAACAGAACGTTTTCCGTTGATTTTATGATATGCATCTAGTTTCTCTAAGATTTGTTTTTGTTTTGTGTGAATATCATTTAACAAAATGATATTTGAATTAATTAAGTCTTGTCCTTGTCGTTGGTATTTATGTTTTTTATTATATTGATCAAAGTTGTATTGCATCAAAAGGATACTATTTGCTAAAAAGTTGATATTATCTTGGTTAAATGCAACACCTTTACCTGCTGTTGTAATAATTGTTGGTAGGCTTGTTTTTAAAAACGAGTTATTAATAGAGACATTTAAATTTTGATATCTGATGTCTACATCTGAATATGTATATGCTAGTCAGTTTGCAGTATATAAATTATTTTCAAATTTTACTAATGCAGGAATATTTTTATCAGCAACTCTTTGTTTGATATTAAATCCGTTTTGTTGCACTCAATCCTTAGCATACTGAATTGTTTTATCACCTTGGTATAAACATGACACGGCTGTTAAAGGAACGACACATGAAGATAAGGTTGTAAAAAGGAGATATTTAATTTTTTTGTTCATATTAACTAAACATTTCTGAGTATTTTCAAGATTTAAAACCAGCATATGAAATAATTACACCGATGATAAATACTACACAAGAAAATGCTAAACCTCCTATAGAATATGCTTTAGAAAACTGAAATGCATCTATGATGCTCCGATCTAGTTCGACTTTTTTGTTTAATTCAATGGTATAACCTAATTGGTGGATAAAAATTGATAATCCGATGATTGCTATCAAGGCCAATGCAGCAATAATTGTTCAAATAATAATTCTGCGTTTATATGTTCTCATTTTTATCCTTTAATAGTTGAACCTTGTCTGCTGATTGCATTCATAATTCTTTTTCTAAGTAATAAATAAATAATAAACATTGGCAAGATTACAAAGATAGCAGCTGCCATTTTAATATTTTGGAGTGGAACACCAGCACTGTTATCATCGCTAAAGTCCATACCAGCATTAAATAATCAAACTGATAGCAGTTGTAATGAATTACGATCTGAAACTAAAATTGATGGTCACAAGTAAGCATTTCAAGAAGCAAGAGCGGTTAAGATAACAATAGTTAAAGTAGTAGGCATTACCATCGGAAAGGCAATTTTAAACATATATTTTATCCCACCTGCTCCATCAATTAATGATACTTCTTTAATGCGTCCTGGAATTGCTTCAAATGAGTTTTTATACATAACGGTATTAAAGATGCTAGATACAAAAGGAAGTGCAATAGCAAATAATAAACCAGTATAATTAGCCCGCATATTAGTACGAAACACCACGATATATTGTCCAGATAATAAGGCAACTTCAGGTAGCACCAATAAAGCAAGTGCTAAGAATCAAACCAAACCTTTTCCTCGTCACTTTTTAAGAGCAAAAGCATATCCCATTAAAAAGGTAATGAATACTTTTAAAACAACTGATATAATAACATTTAATGCAGTAAAACCTAATGAATTTCAATAACCAGTTGCTAATGCACGATGATAGGTATTGGCAACAACTTTTGACCAAGCAACAGTATCACCAATACCTTTGGTTCCTTGATAATATGTATTTCCTTCGGTAAAATCAGAAACAAATCGAAAATTAGTACTTAGGTTTGCAACTTCATCATCTGTCATTAATGAAATTGAAATCATAAAGAAAAATGGGAATAATATTAGAACACCAAAAAAACATAACACTAATAACTTCGAAACCGATAAAAAAAATGCTGATGCAGGATTGCTGTCGATTACTTGGGTGGTAACTTTTTCTTGGTTGCGACGGATTTTTCTATGTATTAGAAGTTGTTGAATTTTTAACTTTAACTCAAACATTTCTTTCTCCTAAATTATTTAATGATAATTGCACCATAAAAAATCCTCCACGAATAATAGATGAAAAACTTACACCTATGATAAATAACAAGATAGCTGCAGCACCTGCATTATGAAATTGCGCGCTTTTAGTCATTAAATATACATATAACATTAAGGTTCCGCCACCGTATGAAAATGCATCAGTTGGGTTATTATTGAATAAAGCAAGTGGAAAGACTTTTAAACCTCCGATGATACCTAATGTGATTATAAAGTTAATAGTCCCTTTAATTGATGGTAAAGTAATACTAAAGAATTGTTTGATCCCACCACATCCATCGATAGAAGCAGATTTATAAAGGTTTTTATCTACTCCGAGCATTGCTGTGGTAAATATAAGGATGTTAAATGCTAATCCACCTCAAATCCCGTTAATAAACATTGCAATCAATGCATTGAATGTATATGGATCGGATGTGTTTAATCAGGCACGAGTGGAACCGGTAATTTTGTTTAATATCCCTGCTGGAGCAAAGAATTGGATAAATACCAGTGAAACTGCAACAGCATTAGTGATATATGGCATAAAGAATACAGTTTGTCATATTCCACGTGCATATTTACGATGTAGTTTTGCAATAATTGAAGAAATAATTAGTGAAAAGGACATCACAAATGGTAGCACAACTAAACCATATATAAATGAGTTTCTTACCCCAGTAGCAAAACGCGCATCTTTAAACACATATTCATAATTCTTTCATGTTCCTTCACCGCTTTCGGTTGTAAAAGATTGATAAATATTAATTCCCATCGGAACTAATGTAAACATTAAAATGAGTAAAAATCCAGGGAGTAGTAAAAGTAATGGGATATATAAAGGGGTACGACGTTCTAAAATTGAATGTGATAAAACGACTTTCTTTTGTGATTGTTTTTTTAGTGACCAATTAAGTAAAAACCCCATATGAATCGAGATAAAAGAGTGCAACTTACGAATTAGATATTTCATATTCTAATCTTTCTTCGGAAACTGCATCAAAGATATGCAATTTTGAAATAGGTAAATCAAAATAAATATTATCCCCGATTCGATATTCTAAATCATTATCTAATAAAAAGTTAATTCTTCCGATGTTGTTAACTTCAACTATTAATTTACTTTCTTTTCCAAAGTTCTCTTGCACGATAACTTTACCTTTAAACATCGCTTCTTCGTTGTTTTTAATAATAAAATCTTCTGAACGAACCCCAATGTTTAAACTTGGATTTGACACATTTTTTATAAGTACATTTTCAAGCAATTTACCAGCAACATATACTCTGTTATCCTTATATTCTGAAGGGAATAATCCCATTTCAGGCATCCCTAAAAAACGAGCCACGAATTGGTTTTTAGGTTTATTATATAACTGCATTGGTGTTCCAAATTGTTGCACTTTTGCAGTTGACATACAAACAATAATATCTGAAATTGACATTGCTTCCTCTTGATCGTGGGTAACAAATACAGTAGTAATTCCGAGCGATTGTTGAATTTCCCGAATTCACTGACGGGTTGAAATCCGTAGTTTTGCATCAAGGTTAGAAAGAGGTTCATCCATTAATAATATTTCAGGTTTTTTAACAATTGCACGAGCAATTGAAACACGTTGTTGTTGACCTCCAGATAAACGAGTCGGTTTTTTTTGTAAAATAGGAACTATTTCAACACGTTTTGCTACTTCCATAACTTCATTATGAATTGCTTTACGTAGAGAGATTACATTTTTTGTTAATTCTTTTACTTTTTGGCGATCGCTTTCATTTAGAATGTGGGGAATAATTTTCTTACGTTCTTGTTTTATTTTATTGTCTAAATCATATCTTTTGCTTAAGTCTTTAATTAGGTTAATAAAGTGTTTTTGAGCAACATATGGTAATCGCTCGCTATCATCTTTAAGTTGTTTAAAACTAAGATCTTCGGATTTTGCTAACTTATATTCTCTTTTTGCAGCTAAATAAATTTCATTGGTTCTTGCTTTTTCTTCGGCATATTTAGCATATATTTCTTTACGTTTTAAAATATATTTATAGCGAGTGATTAAATGCAACAATTTTTTTTCTACTGAAACAATTTTTAATCGCTCATTTAATTCTAGATGGTCAAGGTTTTCAGAAACTAAATTTGCAACTGCTTGCTGTAGTAATTCTAAATGAGCTGGGATGTCTTCAGGTTTTAATGGTTTAAAATGTAGCAGTTTAAGATCCATATTAGATAAAATTTCGGCTTTTTTAAGGTCTTCTAATAAGTTGTTACTTTTTTGAGATAGGTATTTGTCTTTAATTTCTTGTTTTTTAGTTTTAGTATCAAGATCCACTTGCTTATTAGTTTTCAAGACATTTTTAGTTAAAAGGGAAATTTCAGATGTTTCATGTGAAACGGCAAGTTTATAATCAGTATGAGCTTTTTCAAGATTTTCAATCATACGAGCATATGCTTCGTTGAATTTGTGCTGTAAATTATAAGATAAAAGTAATCAGTCATCAAAAGCTTGTCTTAATGAATTTGTTTCATTTTTACTTGCACCAAGCGCATTTAGATATAAAATTCTAATTTCATTTTGTGCTTGTTGCTTTTTTAACATTGTACGAAACTGTCAATCATAATCATTTTTTAATGGAAAAGCAATGTTAGCATAAACACTTAAATGTGGATATAAAGCATAGTTTTGAAACACAAATCCGATTTTGCGACGTTGTGGAGTAAAATCGGTAACATCTTTTCCTTTAAATAAAATTTTTCCTGATGTTACTGTTAATAAACCAGCAATAGCATTTAATGTAGTAGTTTTTCCAGAACCAGATGGACCTAATAAAGTTACTAATTTACCATCTGGGATTTTAAAACTAACATTATCGACAGCTAAGGTTTCACCAAAATCGATATTTAAGTTTTTCAACTCAATTGCAGGAACTGAATCTAGGTTTTTTTCTCGAAATTCATCTCGGTATTTTTGAATTTTCATTAAATCTGAATCGGTGATATTAATAGACTGAGTTTTAAGTTTATGAATTAACTTCTTCAGTAATAACATAAATTCCTTTCGTTATTTTTGATTAGTATATGTTTTAACTTTATTAGATGCATCACCAGGTTCACTGGAATAAAATGGAGCATATGAATTAGGTCGTTTGCTTAAATATACATATAATGAAACTTGATCAGGGGTGTCAAAATATTTAAAGAATCCATTTTGTTCTGCTACAGCTTGGTCAGCTGCTTGTGCCATCTTTGGATAAATATTATATATAAAGTCATCTGTTTTTGCTTGTTTAAAATCCACACTTCAAGCCGCTTCAGAAAGTGGAAGGGTTAAACCAGCACGAATAATTTCAACACCATAACTATATTTATATTTACTATAATCATTTATAGGTTGACTTGAATCATTGCTACCAAAGATAATATCTGCTACATTTCTACCATATGTATCTTTTCCGCTTGGAAAGGCAACTAAAACATCATCTTTATATTTATTGAAAATTTTTTCAGCAAATTCAGTTGACTTATAAGCAAAATGTGATTCAAAAGGACTAGCAGTTTTATAATTTTTTCCACCACCTATTCCTTTTTCAGGGGTATCAATTCCACGTAATCTTATTTTATATTGCTCGCCTATTTTAAATTCAGCATTACCTATTATTTTAGCTTCTAGTGGCTCAATGGTAAATGTATCACCATCTGAATCAGAAACAAGTTTAGCACGTAATATTTTATTTTTAAAGCGTTCTTGATTAAAATCAATTCCTAATGGGACAAAGTTTTTTTCATCTGTATCAACTTTCATATCCTTAATAGGGACATCAAAACTAAATGGTTTTTCAATATTAACTACAGATACTCAATCAACAGGATGATTTTGATAAAACATTTGATATCCTAAGGTTATTTTGTCTTTTATGCTTTTAGAATCTCATTGCGATAGAGGATTATTTTGTCCAGGTTCTTTCGGTTTGTCATCTAAATTAAGTGATACACTAGCATATAAAAACTTAAATACAACATATTTATCAAAAAACTTCATACGAACTAGTTTTGGATAACTACTCTTAGCATCATCGATTCTTAATACAGCTTTTTGTGGTTGTAAAAAAGTCAAATGGATTTGTTGTTTAAATTGATTTTGTATTGATGATGCGATTTTTTCTTTAATCTTATCAATATCATTATAAAAAGAAGTTCTTTTTAATGTATTGTTTAGAACTTCTGGTGTGGTTGTGATGTTATAATGATAGTCTTTTTTATCTTCTGTAAAAATAAGTGGATATTTTGAAACAGAAGCATCAACTTTATATTCAAGTATAGGGAGTTTTTCGTCATTAGCAGGATCATATTTAGAACAAGCTACTGCAGCAACTAAACTACTTGCTGATAAAGTTGGTAAAGCAATCATTTTTATTAATTTAGTAAACTTAGACATATTTTCCTTTCATTAAAATATAACTTGCCAAAGCAAATTATATTTATAATATTAACTTACTCCGATTGTGATAGCATCAACAAATTTGGTGAAATTGAATTTTTCTTGACTTGGATTATTGAAATTGTATTGATCAATGGATTGTTTTCATGCATTTTTGATTTGTTCTCTAAATGTATCAGAGAATGTTCCAGCAGGTTCTTCAAATGTATGGATTTCATCTGGTTTATTAATTGCTTCTTTTGCTTCCGCTAACACAACTTGAAGATATTTATTTGTACCACTCTTAGTTTTAGCAAATTTATCAGGATCTAAATTAACTAAGTCATTTGTTCCTGAAATATAAGACATTCCTTGTTCTAAGGTTCTTAAAGGTGTGTTGGTAATAGTATTTTTATCAACTTTAAAGTCAAAGGTTTTTGTAGTAGTAATCAATCATTTTACAAAAGCACGAGTTGCATCTTCATCAATATCATTTGATTTAACACCCATCAATGAAGGTCCTTGAAGGTATAAAACATTTTTATCGGTTGACTTTGCAGATCATTTTTTAGGTGTTGGTAGAGCAAATAATTCATCTTCGGAAAGAACATCAGTAGCTTTTAATATACGTTTGTGCAATCCAACTTCATTTAAAGCATTAGTAAATTTATTGTCTGTATCATCAATATTTTTTTCATAATCTTCGTATTCTGTTGTATTCATTTTTAGAACATCTTTTAATATTACGAACGCAAATGAATCACCTGATGAATTCTTCATATCAATAATTTCAACTTTAGAATCTGTTTTATCTTTTAACATATCTTTAGCTTTTTGGATAAAATTAGTATTTTTTGGATTATCTTTTAATGAAACAATATAACCTAAGTTTTTACCACTTGTTTTAAGATTTTCAATTTTAGTTTTATTTTCATCATCAGCAGGAAGTAAATCATATTTTCCGATTGAAATATCATTACCTTTATCATCTTTTGGTATAGAAGATCATACAAAATTTTTAAAACCACCATAAACAGCTAGAATATTTGATTTGTATTTATTATATAATTCTTCAATTGCAGATGTACTTCCATCTCTATTTTTCTTGAATGTAGGATTTTGGATAAAAGTAAAGGTGTTAGATTTTGATGGTTCAAATGAGAAGTTACCACTTTTATCATCAATTTCAGTTGCACCATCATTTTTAATATCTTTATAATTTTTTGAATATCCTGCAGTTGAACCGATTGAAAAGGCAATTTTATGTTTAATTTGATCAGTTGATGAATATTGTCCGCCCGGAAAACCATAAATTGCTTTGGTTTCAAATCCCTCAGTAAATTTATCTCAAATTTGTTGTGATACAGTATATGCATCACTACCTTTGCTTTTTAAAGCGTTATATTGAATTACGGTTTTATCATTTTGACGAATCGCTGTTGAAATCATTTTTGAGTAATCAGCACCTAAGCTAGAAAATAATGCTGAATCATAAACTCCAACCATATCATCGATTCCGAAAACATGTAATGATGTATCATTTGTCTTTGCTGAGTTTGTAAATAAACTTTGCATAGTTTTTGAGAAATTAATAATTCCTGTGTATGTTCCGAATAAATCATCCTTAGTTATAGTTTTATTTGGATCTAAATATCCTGCATTTTTCAGGATATCTTGTGCATTGGCAACAGGAGCTCCTCAAATTGCTGTAACGCTATTGCGATCAACATGTGATTTATCAATAATGTCATTGAATTCATCACTAATTTTTACACCCTTAGCTTTCATTTCATCTAAAAAGTATCCTAAAACAGGTGCATTAATTGATAAAACATTTGAACTTTTGAATAATGGAAGAATGTATGTTCCTGGTTTGGTAATATTTTCAGTTGTATAGTTTGCATTAACGAAACTTTTAGCAAAATCATCTAAATCAGTATTTAAAGATTTATCTTGTGAATTGAAATTTAATAATAAATTTTCTCCATTGCTATTTAAAACTGAAGCAATTACAGGATAACCGATTAATAAATTATAATAATCTTGTTGTTCTTCTTTTTTTAATCCGTGTATAGCTGCAATTTGTTTTCCAACATTTTGCACCCCGTCTGGATAACTGTTTCCATAGTTATCTACCTTAACTATTTCAGCAGCAGCAGAGATTCCTAATTCATTTAGTTTTGCTTCTTTTTGTTCGTCGGTTGCGTTTTTATTATCATTTACGAATTTTTGATATTTGCTAACTAAATCATTATATACATCAACAATAGCTCTAATTGTATTACCTTGAACACCACTTTGAGAAAAGGTAATTCCTAATTTAATATATCTATTCCCGTTGGAATCTTTCTTTTCTTTTTGACCATGACTTCTATTGTTTTTATCATTTTGAGCATTTTGAATCCGATCTTCTTGTGTCGCAGTTTCTAAGTCGCTTTTGATAACTAATGAACCTGGGTTACCTGGATTTCCTGGTGTAGTCGCACTACCTCCACCAGTATTATTTCCTTCACCACTTGAAGATTTACCACCTCCACATGCAGCAGCAAGTGCTACTGTGGTGCTACCCACTAAACCTGATAAGGTTAGTAAATATTTTTTTAACTTCTTTGACATATTATGTATATCTCCTAAATTATTTATTTATGTTATATAGAGCAGAAATATTTATTTCTGTATAAATTATATATTATTTTCTATAGTAAGTTTTAATATGCTTATTTTATAAGGTTATTTAATAATCTTTTGCTAAGAAGTGAAAATTCATTTCATATTTTTTTCATAAGTAACAAAAAGAACCAATATGGTTCTAACGATTTATTGACAATTGATAAATAACATTAACAGCCTTGGACATCTTTGATAAAGTTTGTAGTTCTTTAGCAAACTCAGGATTTTTAATGAATTTATCAAATTCGTTAAAATTGCTTCAACGTTCAATTACTAAAATTTTATCATCTGCTTGTATTCCGTATTCAAAAGATAAATTAGTTTCTTGCATACGTGTTTTTTGTGTAAAAACATATAAATAATCAATAAAACCCTTCATTTTTTCAGGATTAATTATATATTGTGTAGCTTTTGTGTAAATCATTTAGTTTCCTTTTTTGATGCGATTAAATAAAATAAAATGTGATTTAGGGATGATGTTATCAAATTTATGAAAATTAATTATTTGTTGAAAATCAAAACCAGATATGCATAAAGCATCTGCAACTTCTGAAACTTTTTTAGGTAGTAAAATAGATAAATATGTTGAAACAGCATAAATTCCATTTAATAATACTAATAAAATATCTTCCAATCTGATTAAATCATTTGTCAGTGTTCAAGGTTTAGTTACATCAATATATTTGTTTAAATTATCTGATAAATTTGTTGCAATCGCAAATGCTTTATGGATTTGATAGCGATCAAATTCATAACAAAAACTTTCTTTTGATTCTTTAATTTGTTCAAGCATTTGTAAGTCTTCGTTTAAATATTCATTTGTTTTTAAAGGTCTGTTAAAACTATTTGAAATCATCTTTAAGGTGCGTGATACTAAATTACCATAATTATTTATTAATTGTGAATTAATAACATCAATAAAACGATCTTCATCAAAGATTAAATCTTCACCTAAGGCAAATTGTGAAATAAAGAAATATTTAATCATTTCAGGATGGTATTTAGAGACTAAATCAAAGGGATCTATTACATTGCCTTTTGATTTAGACATCTTTCCTTGTGATGTAACAATTCAACCGTGTGCCTGGATGCGATTTGGTTGTTTGATGTTTAATGCTTTCAAAAAGATAGGTCAATAAATCATATGAAAACGCGAAATTTCTTTACCTAAAATATGTACAACTTCAGAGTTTTCGTTGTTTCAATATTTATTAAAATCACCTGGTTTATCAATATCATTTATATCAAAATCTAATGCACTAATGTAATTACATAAAGCATCTAATCATACATATAAAGTATGATTAGTATCTTCGTTGATTTTAATCCCTCAGTTAATATTAGTTCTTGTTACTGATAAATCTTCTAAACCTTTGTTAATAAAGTTAACTAACATCTCATGTTCTGTTTTTTTAGGGAATAAAAGGTCTGGATTATTATTAATATATTCTTTGAGTCAATTTTCAAATAGTTTCATTTTAAAAAAGTAACTATCTTCACTTACTTTTGTAAGTACATGTCCTGAAGCTGGATGATAAAGTTTTCCATCTTTTTTAATTGCTTGTGCTTCGGTTAAAAACTCTTCATCTGAAATTGAATATCATCCTTGATATTTACCTTTATAAATATATCCTTGCTTTAAAAAATAACTAAAAATATCTTTAACTATTTGTTTATGTTTTGTAGATGTGGTTCTTGAAAAATAATCATAATTAATATCAAAAACTTCTCACATATTTTTAAATTTACTTACAACTTGATCCACAAATTGCTGGGGTGCTAAATTATGTTGCTGTGCAATTTGTTGTATTTTTTGTCCGTGTTCATCAGAACCAGTGAGCATTTTGACATCATAACCTTGACTTTTTTTATAATTTGTAATCGCTCAAGCGAGTGTGGTAGTAAATAAATGTCCAATGTGTAAGTTTCCGCTTGCATAATAAATAGGAGTAGTAATATAAAAAGTTTTTTTCATCTTATTCCTTATTTAATTTTATAGGTTTATACAGTTGTTTTATTTGTGGTAGATAATCATGATTATTTAAATCTTTTGCATCGTGAAGATATAAATTAGGTAAAAAGTGTGAACCTCAGCCGGCTTGATATCGCGCTTCAATTAAAACAAATTTTGCTTTATCTTGCAACCTCGGATGCACAAATTGAATGCGTTTAGGTTCGAAATTGTATTTACGCAATAATTCAAATGCATCGATGCAACGTTCTACAGGTAAAACTAGTGATAAAAATCCTTTTTGTTCTATTATTTTTGAGCAACCTAAGATTAATTCATCTAAATTAAGTGTAATTTCGTGGGTTGCAATCAATTTTGCTTTTGATATATCTTGCTTAATTTTGGATGCATCAAAACGATAAAAAGGTGGGTTGCAAAAAATTATTTGATATT
The DNA here is from genome assembly GCF_054353895.1 of Mycoplasma sp. 394. NCBI lineage: Bacteria > Bacillati > Mycoplasmatota > Mollicutes > Mycoplasmatales > Mycoplasmataceae > Mycoplasma > Mycoplasma sp. 394. The sequence goes on from NZ_JBTHHL010000001.1 coordinate 164,583, forward strand.
TTTTTTGATTTTGTTGATTAAATTGCTTTCAGTATAAATTAAAATCAGCATTAATCACATTTATTTGCTTATCAAGTTCGTTCAAAGCTACATTATATTTTGCTAACTGTATTGCTTGTTGCTGTATTTCAATTGCATCAATATGTAGTTTTTCACTGCGTGCTGCGATAAAAATTGATAAGGCAGCATTATTAGTTCCAATTTCTAGAGCATTTGTAAAATGATTTGATAAAAACACAAAATTACCCAGTAAAATTGTATCAACTGAGTAATTAAACATCGTTTTGTCTTGATAAACATATAAATCACTATCAAAACCTAAAGAGTTTTTGATTCAGTTTTGTTTTGGTAATTTATTTTCTAATTCGTTCATGATGGAATTTTTTCTTAACATATTCAGTATATAAATCAGCAAGGCAGCAATCTATTTTACCTTCAACTAAATCGACATCTAAAACAACAATATCGACATAATCACCAATAGCAAAGGTGCGTTTTTTTGAAATTAATTTAGTAAGGTTTTCGTTAGGTTCATAAATATCATCGATTAATGTAGTTTTGTGAACTAAACCAGATGCCATAAAGTCAAATTCCACAAAGAAACCAAAATTAAGAACACTAACAATTTGGACTTTAAAAGTTTGTCCAACTTTGTTTTTTAAAAATTCTGCAAATTTTAAATCATTAACACTGCGTTCGATTTGAACTGCCTTTTGTTCAGAACGAGTATTTAGATCGCCGAATATACTGATTTGATGTTTATATTCAGCAAGATTCTTTTTATTTTTATTGATAATAAAGTCACGAATGATGCGATGGATTACTAAATCTGGGTAACGACGAATTGGACTGGTGAAATGACAATAGAACTTTGATGCTAGTCCGAAATGTCCGATGTTATCTGGTGAATAAACTGCCTTTTGCATTGTACGTAAAAATAGTAATTTAATAAAATCATCATTGCGCATTTGCTTTACATGATTTACAAAATCAGCAAATTTATTTGGTTTAATACTAGTATTTGAATTGATTGCTTCACTGCTTATATTAATTGCGTTCAATGAGTTTGATAATAATGTTAATTTTTCAGCATCGGGAGCCTCATGAACACGGTATAAAACAGGTAATTTATGATCAAATAAGAATTTAGCAACTGTTTCGTTGGCTCTAACCATAAAGTCTTCAATTAGCACCTCAGAAAAACCACGATCATTGATTAAAACTTCTTTAACAGTTCCATCATCGTTAAGTTTAATTTTCGGTTCGGGAAGTTCAAAGTCAACATAACCTTGTTTAATTTTATATTCATGTAAAATTAAACTCAGTTCCTTTGCATCATTTAACATCTGTTTTAGTTGTGATACTTGCTTTGGATCGCATTCTTCATTAATTAAACCACTTTGGTAATACTTATCAACTTGTTTATAGGTTAAGCGAAACTTGCTTTCTATGATTCCTTGAATAATTTTTGTTGAAACGTTATTCCCATCCTTATCAATTTCCATTTCACAACCCATAACAAAACGTCGAACATTTGGATTAAGAGAACAAATTCCGTTTGATAATTCAATAGGAAGCATCGGTATAACACGATCCGGTAGATAAATACTAGTCCCACGTTTTAGTGCTTCATGATCAATTGCGCTACCAGATTTAACATAATAGGAAACATCTGCAATATATACACCTAAAAAGTAATTTCCATTATCTAATTTTTTAACATAAATTGAATCATCGAAGTCTTTGGTATCATCACCATCGATGGTAACAATCATTTTATCAGTTAAATCAACACGATTTTTTAAATCTTCATTGTCTATTGTTTGTGGGATGTTTGCAACTTCTGAAGTCATTGCATCTGGGAAATTTGAAGGGGCTTTAATATGCTCGAGGTATGATTTAACATACACCATCGGGTCAGCTTCATTGCTAATTACTTTAATAATTTTAATTGAAACGGTTTTTCCATCATATTTAATAATTTTTGCAACTACTAAATCATTAAATTTTGTTTCAACATTTGATTCGATAATATTTCAAGTTACATTTTTCATCCGAGTTTCAACAGGGATAAAATAAGTTGAATAATTTTTATGTTTTATAAAACCAATGACTTCTTTGTTACCACGTTCTAAAACTTTTACAACTACACCAGAGTTCAATTGGTTTTTATCTTCATACGGGTTTGAATAAACATACACAAAAACCTTGTCGTTATTCATTGCTCCATTGAAATTAAAGTTTTTAATAAAAACACGATCCTTAGTTTTATTTACTTCATCAATGTTATAGTCAACAAAACCAAATTGACCTTTAGAATTGACATTTAAAATACCCTCAATTTTATCAACTAAAACTGGTGCATAGTATTCATCGTTAACATTTTTAAATAACTTATATTCTCGTTGTAATAAAGATAATAAACTTGTTAGTTCACGATTGTTCTTAGGCAGAATCCGAAAACGTCTTGCTATATCTAAAAAACTTCTTGATTTAACAGACTGGATGTATTTTAAAACTTCTTCTTTATTCATAATTTAACGAACAAAAACCCTTAATAAAATTGCAATTACAAATAATAAAATTCCTAATACAATCATAGTATATTTTAAGGTTTTTTTAACTCCCCTTTCTTTTGAAATTTTAAATAAATCAAGGTCTCCAGAACCAACTAATGCACCTGAAAAACCATTTGAATCAGGTGACATTAAAAAGGAGACAATTAAGATTACAAAAGATATAATAATTAAAATTACTGTTAATGCTATCATAATTTCCTTACTTATAAGTTTTATTATTATATATTATTCTATTTTTTTCTTAATATTTTGATTATAAATATCATAATTTATTAATTTTGTTTTACAACTCATCATATGCTATGTATTTTCATTTTTATAAAGATATAATATAATTAAAATTATGCAAAAAAAATGAAAATATAAATTTTTATCATTGTTATCAACCTTTGCTACTACCACAACATTAATAGCAGCAGCTTGTTCACCTAAGCAACAAGTCAGCAGCTCTGAAAATGTTGTAGATAAAGAAGCAGAGAACAAAGAAAACGAGATAAAAATCCAAAATCAACGAATAGAAACTTTGCAAAAAGTACATAACTATGCTTTTAATTTAGTCATCCCACAGATTATTACACAGGTAACAAAAAGTGCTAATGATTTATTAAATAACAAAGATAAACAGAAGCAATTCACAGAGAATCCTGAATTAAAAAACCAAATTACACAATTAACTAAATACGATGACTTGCTTAATGGTTTTAATGATATTAATAAGAAACTTTTAGAAGCAAACTTTTATCAAAATAAGCCATACTATAATTTCACAGCGAAAATTACTAATATAGGTCGTATAATTTTTCAAAATCGTATATATATAATTTCACAAATACTTCAAACCAACCATGAAGATACAGAGAAAATAACTAATTATGTAAAAAAATATAGCGAAATATATGCACTTTTGAATTTTACAGCTCGTTTATATTGATCGGAAAGTGTTTTAAATGTTTTGTCTAACGTTAAACAAATCGATCAAAATAAAATAACTGATATCCAAAAAGAATCTATCAATTTTCACAGTCAAATTGATGATATTTTAAAACAAATCCAGGAAACTAACTATTTAGAAAATAAAGAAATAATTACAAAAGTCGAAGATTTAACAAAAAAACTAAATGATACATTTTTAAAACTTAATGAGTTTTGAAAAACTTATTTACAATTAGAACATAAAAAGCAAATATGAAGTTTTGCTATCGGTAAATATAAAGATACTAAATTGGAGATAGAAAATCAAATCATAGATAATTATGAACCTTTATCTAGTTATATTGATAAATTAAGCAAGAATAAAGACAAGGATGAAAAAGAGAAGAATGCAAACGAAACAAGAATTCAGCAGCTTAAAAACCTTCAAGAAAAACTTTTAAAAGAAGGTAATACACCAGAAACAGATGTCAGAAATGATGTTGATTATCAATTCTTTTTACCTGTAAATGCTACTTTTAAGTATCGCGATAATCAATATCCAGCTAATTTATTTTTAACTGTATATTCAAAGGATAATACTGGTAAATTTAGGTTAAATGACTTTGATTTGGATGATAATACTACAAATTTATCTACACTTATTCCTGATGATGTAAAACATTTTGCTAAACTTACCCTATCCCATAATGATTTTGTTAACTTATATGCTTCATACTTTAATGTAAGAGAAATGTTTCTTAATCCAGAAGATGAGCAAGCATTACAACCATATAAACTAGCTTTAATCAATTTATTTACAGTAAATTCAGTAAATTATGATAAAGCAGACAATGTATTAAAACTAGGTTTATTAAATGAATTTGATAACGGTAATTATAATTATAATGCTGACAGTTTTGAAGGCAGCATCCCAGGATTATTCTCAAATTTTGCATTATTTTTCAATAAAGATAGTTTTATAGAAGATTCTAATGTTGATTTATTCTTCCAAATTTCAGATGATTTATATAATTATCTAGATGCTTTAAATAAAAAGCAGAATTCAAATAAGCAACCAAATGAATCGGGTTCAAAAGAAAATATATTCAAAATTGAAATTCAATATCAATAAAAGTCCCTAAATTAGGGACTTTTATGATTGATTTAGTTTATTAAATTTCTTAGCAAGTTCAACTGCTTTATCTTTAGCTGGATTATCCATTGATAAAGCTTGTAAAATAGAGATTCCAGTAACTATACCGTTAATTAATCCAATTGCTAAACCTGATTTACCTTCAAGTAATAATTCCACTGCTTTAATTCCCATCACAGATGATAAAACACGTTCAGCAGCAGTCGGTTTACCCCCACGTTGGATGTGATTCAGTGGATTAATGCGAGTTTCCCATTTGGTTGCTTGCTGAATTAATGAACGCAGTAAATTTAAATCATATTTTTTCTCTGAAATTACAATCATAATGCTGCGACGTCATGATTGTTTTGATAACTCTAGTGCTTTTTCAACAATTTCTTCGTTAGAAAGATTTAATTCAGCGGTTGCAATGATTTCAGCACCAGTAGCTAAACCAGAATATAAAGTTAAATCACCACAACCATTTCCCATTACTTCAACTAACATAATGCGTTTATGACTTTGTGCTGTATCACGAATGCGATCAATAGCTTCTACCACGGTGTTTAATGCGGTATCATAACCGATGGTTACATCGCTTGAAGCGATATCATTATCAATTGTACCTGGCAAACCAATAGTTTTTACACCTAATTCGTGTAATAACTGAGCACCTTTATAACTTCCATCTCCACCGATAACAACTAATGCTTCGATACCAAGTTCTTTTAGGTTTTTTACAGCAACTAAACGAGTTTTTTCATCTTTAAACTCTGGATAACGGGCTGAAAAAATGCATGTTCCACCTTGATTGATATAGTTGTCTAAATTAACTTTTTCTGATGGAATTATTTCATTATTGCATAAACCTTTATATCCTTCAAATACTAAATAACTTTGGATTCCGTTTGCTTTTGCAGTTTTTACAATTGCTCTTAATGCATTATTCATTCCAGGTGCGTCACCACCAGAAGTTAATATAGCAATTTTCTTCATTATTCTCCTATCTTACAATATCAAGTAAGTTTTTTAATAAACAAACTACAGTAACAGGTCCTACTCCACCCGGAACAGGGGTAATGGCTGAAACTTTATCCTTTACAGATTCAAAGTCTACATCACCTGCTAATGTATCGCTAAGTTGACTATCTAAATTAGTTCCTACATCGATTACGATCGCACCTTCTTTAACATTCATTGCTTTAACATACTTAGCAACACCGATAGCAACAATTATAATATCACCACTTTCCACACCCTTTAAACCAGTGCGTTCGTTATAGGTGGCTACATCTGCACCCATACGCTTGATAATATGAGCAATAGGTTTACCAACCACTTTACTACGTCCTACAACACACACTTTTTTACCTTTAACATCAATATTATGATACTCCATTAATTCTAAGACAGCCCTTGCGGTAGCTGGAACAAAATGCTTAGTAGGAATATCGTTATAAAGTGTAAATTCATTTTTTGCACTAAGTCCATCAACATCTTTTTCGTGTGGGACCGCATCTAATATCACTTGCTGAGGTATATGTGCAGGCAAAGGTAGTTGGATGATAACTCCGGTAGATTTTTCATTTATAATATCAAGTTTCTTAAGCAGTAGCTTTTGTGTAATGGTTTCAGGGAATTTATATAATATTCCTTTTAAACCAATTTCTTCACATTTTTTTAATTTAGCTGCTACATATTTATTTGATGCTGGATTATCTCCAACCTGCACAATTGATAAATTCGGTTTATCTTCATCATCGAGTTGTGCAACTTCTGCTTTTAATTTTAAAAGTTCTGCCTGGGCTAATTCTTTTCCACTTAGTATTTTCATTTAAGCTCCTTTTGGTATTTTTCTAGGTCTTGTGAATATTTTTGTAACTTAATTCGTTCTGCTTCAACTTTTTCAGCAGGTGCAGAAGTAACAAATTTTTGGTTTGAAAGCATATTTTTAGCTCGCTGTATTTCAAATTCAGTATCCTTAATTTTCTTCAACAGGTCTGCTTTATTTTTTTCTTTTAAAGCTGCATCTACTTTAATATAAAGGTTTTTACCTTGAATAGAAATAAGAAAATCATTATTTTCTGAAACTAGTGCATTAGCTAATTTATTAATCATTTCAATAGCATTTTTAGGTAAATTGCCTTGATAATCGTAATATATAACATCTTTTTTAGAGATTTTATTATCATCACGGAAGCGACGAATAGCGGTAGTTATTTCGATGACTTCATCAATATATTCAATGCCTTTTTTGATTTTCAAAATAGGCCATTTTGCTTCTAAAAGCTCTGTATTATAGATATTTTTGTATAAATAATCGGTTAAAAAAGGTAAGAATGGGTGTAGAATAATTAATGTTTTTTGTAACACTTGCAATGCAATCTTTTTATTAGAATTAGTTTTTAAAAATTCAACATATCAACCACTTAAATCATTAAAAATATATTTGTATATTTCACTGCCGAGTACAGCAAAATCATATTTATTAACAAACTTGCTTATTTTTCTTGACAAGAATGCGAGTTTGTTAAAAATTCATTTATCAGCTGGACTTAATGATTTATCCTTTGAATCAGGAAGTTCTTTAATGTAGTTTGCTATATTTCATAATTTATTATTTACTCTTCATGCGGCTTCAACTTTTTCGCTTGAAAAACGAATGTCCATTCCGGGTGCTGTATTAGTTAGCAAAAATCAACGAAGAGCATCGGAACCATATTGATCAATTAATTGCATTGGATCTATTCCATTATTAAATGATTTTGACATTTTACGTCCATCTTCAGCACGAATTAATCCGTGAAATAACAATTGTTTAAATGGTATTTGCTTCATGAATTCTAAACTCATAAAATACATTCTAGCAACCCAAAAGAAGATAATATCATAACCTGTAACTAATAAAGATGTAGGGTAAAATCTTTTTAATAATAGATCATTCAAATCAGGTCAGTTTAAGAAAGTAAATGGTGCTATCCCTGATGAAAATCAAGTATCAAGAACATCAGGATCTTGAATCCAATTTGGACCAGGACTGTCTATTTGGACTTTAATTTGATCTTGATAATATCAAACCGGTAATCGATGTCCTCACCAAAGCTGACGTGAAATGGTTCAATCATGCACATTTTCCATCCATTGCTTCATTGTGTCTTTAAGCCTATTCGGATAGAATTTAACTCCATTTTTGGATTTTAAATCATTTAATATATGATTTTTTAACTTATCCATTTTCACAAATCATTGTGGAAGCACCAATGTCTCAACAACTGATTTAGAACGATCAGAAACAGCAATATTTGAAATTACATCTTCTGCTTTTTCAAGCATATTTTGCTCTTTTAAGTAGTTAGCAATTGCTAAACGTGCTTGAAAACGTTCCATTTTATCAAAAGCACAACCGGGAGCATTAATAAAACCGTTTTTATCAATAGTTTCATTAATTTGTAAGTTTAACCTTGTTATTATTTCAATGTCTGCTTCAGAATGTGCAGATAATTTCATTAAACCACTTCCAAATTTTGGGTCAACATATGAATCAGCTATAATTGGAAGTATTTTCTTAGTAATCGGGTGCACAACAAACATCCCCTGATATTTTTGATAACGAATATCAGTCGGATTATAAACAACAGCAACATCACTTAGCAGTGTTTCAGTACGCACAGTAGCAATAATCAATGATTCATTTGAATTATAAATTGGGTATTTAATATAATACATTTTTTGTTGGGTAGGTACATTATTAACTTCAATATTTGAAAGGGCAGTTTGTAATTTTATATCCCAACTGATTGCTCGCATTCCTTTGTATAATAAACCTTTGTTATACATATCAACAAATACTTTTTGCACTGCAGCACTAGCTTTTTCATCTAAGGTAAAGCGTGCATTTTGATAATCGAGAGCTAATCCCATCTTGTATCATTGTTGTTTAAATATTTCAGCATACTTATGCTTTCATTCTCAAACTCGCTTGATAAATTCGTTGCGACCTAAATCGTGTCGAGTTTTACCTTCACTTTTAAAAATAACATCTTCAACCTTAGATTGAGTGGCAATTCCGGCATGATCCATACCGGGAATTCACATCACATCATAACCTTTAAGTTTTTTATAACGAATAATTGTGTCAGGAATATATGAATCAAGAGCATGCCCTAAATGTAGCATCCCGGTTACATTCGGAGGCGGAAGCAAGATTGAAAAAGGTTTTTTCTTAACATCGTGGGTAATAAAATATTTTTTATCACGTCATTTTGCTTCTATACCTTTTTCAACTAATTTATGATCATAATTTTTGTTCATAAATCCTCCTTTTAAAGAAGTTATAATAAATCTTTATATATTATAAACTATTTCATAAATTTTCTAGGGAAATGCTAAAAATAATATAAACTTATGCAACTTTGTGGAACAATAAACTAAAAGTATGTTTATTTAGTGTAAAAATATTAAAAAAAACTACATAAGATGCAGTTCTTAATTTGTATTAGGATGTTCAATTTCACAATTATGTGTGTGATCGCTATTTTGTTTTAGTAGTTGTGTATATTCTTTTGAAGAAAGATTTTGTGATTGATTTTGTGGGTTTACAATTGCTTTTTTAAAGTCAATAAATCATTTGAATAATAAATATACTCCTCAAACAATAAATCCAATTACCATAAATACAATATAACTTAATATTGTTATTAATTGTGAACTATCATATGCTTCACCTACAATAGGTGGAATAAATGTAATTAATAATACTATAATAATTAAGATACTTGTAATAATGTATACTAACTTTTCTCATAATGGAGACTTAACTTCATTGCGCAATTTTTTCGAAAGAACTAATACTGCTATAATAGCAAGTAAATATTGCACAAAGAAGACTAAATTACCTGCATTTAAGATAGTTTCAAATTGATCTGGTACACCCAATAAACCTGGTAGAATTGTAAAGATAATCATTGAAGCTATAGTAATGGATGCTGCAAAAACGATTGCTTTACGGTGTTGTCCGTTTTTAGCTACTTGTGATAATTGACTTGGTAAAAATCCATCTTGAGCTAATGGAACAACTGCTTTTGCATAATATATCATTGAAAAGACGGTTGAAGTAACTTGTCTAAATAAAAGTCCGATAGTAAATATAATTAATCCTGCAATTCCCATAACCTTATTCATTATTGCAGCGGTATAATTCGAGATAGTTTTTGTTGAAACACTTGATGAATCAATAAAAATAAACATTAAATAAAATACTAAATAAATGAATAAGATGATACCAAAAACAGAAAGCAAGATTTTTCTAAAGTTTTTCGCTTCAACTTCTGTTGATAAACCTGATAATCCTTCTACTCCACCATACGCATATATGAAACTTAAGATTGAACTTATTATCATAAATGGTGTAACTTTTTCTGTGTTTTTAATAAATGAATTCCCTGGATTTTGAATTAATAAAGCTATAACAGAAGCAAAAATAATAGCAATAACAATCCATTTTACATAGGCTGTTCAAACAATAACTTTTTTAGAAATACCAAAATTTAATGCTGAAATAATTGTTAAAACAATAAAAAATAGTAATGCTAAAAGTTGTATTAACAATGAATATTTCTCATAGACTGATGAATTGTTGATAAATAATCTAATAATAGATATAAAGAACAAAGGTGTAGTTGCAGAAAACAAGGGAGCCTGCAAGAACTGGTTTCATCCATTAAAATATCATAGTCATCTTTTCTTTGGGAATGCTTTTTTAACAAAAACATATGATCCACCAACTTCTTTTGAATACATTTGGGTTCCACGTGCAAAAGCAAGCATAACACCACCTGCAATAAAGGAAGTAATAGCAAATACTAAAATACTGTAACTACCTGTTTTTAAAACACTAGCAATCGAGGCAAGAAGACCAAATCCGACGATATAATTAATACCATAGAAAAGAAAATTCTTTCCTTTAATTTTTTTCATTTAATCACTCCTAATATATTGATTTTTAAATATATATCAATAAATAATAGCAAAAAATTAATTTTTTCCTAAAAAAATGATAAAAATTTAACTTTTTAGTTATATAAATCCTGTTATAAAAGTATATATAGTATTTGATATTATAAAATATCAAAATATTTTACTTTTTTTGTTTCTAATTTGTTCTTTTGTTGTTCTCTTAATATATATAAAGTGGAGGTAAAATGACAAAAAACATAAAACTGATTATGATTTTAGGTTCAACTGCAGTTGTTGCAGGAGCAGCAGCATATCCAATTAAGCTTGCAATAACGAAACTGCAGAAAAATTCATCTAATTCACCTGTTCTTACAAATCAAAAAAGTTTTGAATATCAGAAGGTAATTGAAAATATAGACAATTTTAATAAGCAAAGACCTAGTTTTGATAATTTAAATGCAGAAAAAGATGCATTTGTAAAATTACAAAACCAAATTAATGAGAGAATAAATAAAATAAAAGGTTTTCAAAATAAAATCCAAGACGAACTAAAACGAACGCAAAATATAAATCTTTCTTTTAATCAAAATATCTTACCGATTAAAGAAGATTTAAAAATTTTTTTAAACGATATTATAGACAAAAATAACGAAATACAAGCTGTTAAGTTGAATCAAGAACTTAATTCAAATCAAATAAAATCATTAAAAAGTTTTTTAGATGAAAATAACAATAGATTGAACTCTAAATGAGATATTTATCTAAAATTGATAAAAAAACATAATGAAAATTTGAAAAAACTATCAGCTGATACAGATGAAATTCCATGAGTAAAGCAAAGTTATGAACAAACCGCTTTATTAGAATCTAATATACAAACTTTATTAAATGAAATAAATAATAATGTTTGATTGGAAACCGATGATTTTTTAGGTTACTATAATCATATAAATAAGATTATTAATGATGTTATTGGATTAATTGATTCAAGCGATATATACATAAATTTTTGAATAAAGCATGATTTGAATATTAATATCAATTATGCTAATTCGATTAAGAATAACGAAAGTTCTTTAAAAAGTTTGCAACAAAATATGAATTTATTAAATCAGAATTTGCAAACTTATAAAGAAACAGTTAACAAATTTATTGAATCAACAAATTTGTTAAAAAAGACATTATCTGAATCTAAAAACTCACTGCAACAAAAGCAAGAAAGTTATTTAAACTATCTAAATAACTATAAGAAAGTGATTAATGATGCATATACAAAGCAACTTACTTTATATCAAAGCGCATTAAAAACAAGCCAAAACAATGATATAAAAAAAATAGCAAGCAATATGAATGATGCTATAAGCAAGCAAGAAAAAGAATTTGAAGACAAATATAACAAAGAAGAAAAAGCAGAAAATAAATTTAATAATATAAGTAATTTTATAAGTAAGGATTTTTGATTTTTACAAAAGAATTGGTATAAACTAAGTCAAAATGTCTTAGATAACGAGAATAATGTTTCAAAAAAAGCATTTGATAACGATATAAAATTAAACGATAAGAATATTGTAGTTTTAAATTTATATAATCAACTTAATAAAGTAAATCATAGAAATATGGATTTAAAAAATGAACTGATTAGACAAAATAATGAGTTAGATAAAATAGACAAACTTTATAAAGAAAATAACAGTGATGAACTATATATAAAGAAGCAAATTTTTCTAAGAGATATAGATAAAACTAAAAGATTAATTGAAGATACTGATAACAAAATAAAACAAACTCAAAATCAAATTAATCAAGAAATAAATAAATATGATGAAATATTAAAGAATACCGATAAATATTTTACTGGTTCGTTGCAATTATCTAATGCAAATTCATTATTTTTTTCTATCAATGAAGAAAATATGAGTACTATAAAAGCACAAGGTAGGCAAATAGCATTACTAGAAACAGATATTAATGATAAAAAGAAATTAATCGATTTATTAAAAGGTAATATTAATGATTTAACAGATTCAAAAAGAAAACTTGAATCTAAATTAACACAGTTAGATAATGATAAAAAAGAACTAGAGCAAAAATTAAATGAAACCAAAAAAATAACAAATAAAATGAATCAACAAAATGATGATAACTTAAAAATTATTAACACAAAAAACAAAGAAATAGAGATATTAAGACAAAAAGATTCTGAAAATGAAAAATTAATTCAAACAAAACGTAACGAAATAGACAGAATAAATACAGAAAATTTAAAAATTCAAGAACAAATTCAATTTAATAGACAAAAGATACAGCAATTAAATGGTCAACTTGATGGCAAAGTTGAAATAATAGATAATTTAAATACACAAATCCAACAACTAAATGGCCAGCTTACACAGAATCAAGATGCAATAAATGCAAAGGCAAAAGAAATACAACAACTTACAAATCAAAATAGTGAACTAAGAGAGCAAATACAACAAAAAGATGAAGAAATTTTAGAACACCAAAGAACAATAGCAGAAAATACAAAAATTATTGAAGGAAAAGACAAAGAAATAAAGCACTTATTGCAAACATTAAGAAGTGCATATCAAGCAAGAGATGAAATAGCAAATAATACCAAAAATTATGGTGAAAACATTGTAGCAATGTATTTAGAAATAAACAAACTCAAAGAACAGTTAAATGATATAAACCAAAAATATGCAGATACAGATCAAGAAAAGAATCGACTTCAGGCATCACTTAATACACTGACTACTAATTTCAACAATTTACAAAACCAAAATAATAATAATTTAAATGAAATTCAGTTACTAAATAAGAGAAACAACGATTTAAAGGACAATAAAACTAAATTATTATCTGATTATCAAAGTATGATTAATAAATATGAATTCGCAAAAAAACAATATGAAGATTTAAAATTAGAAAATTATGAATACAGAAGAAAATGAGGTGTAGCAGGTGAGCTAAACAGAGAAAAAGATGTAACTATTGCAGTTCTGAACAAAAAACTAATTAATTATAGTGAATTAATCAAGCTGGTAAAAGAACTAAGAGATATCTATGATGGTATTTCAAAAAAATCAAAGTATAGATACAGAGAAGGGCCTTCATCTTCTGGATATCCTTATACAGGAAGCGAAATGTATGAAAAAATAGATTATGGTGCCACATATGAATACCACGCCAGAAAATTTCTAGAAAATGCTAAACCATATTATGAAAATGAAGAATAAAGGAGATAAATGAATACACCGAATAAACAAGAATTATCAAATAACCAAATAAATGAATTATTTTTTGAGTATATTGAAAAAAGCAAAAACATTGAATGTTCTGATATTTTCGATTTTACAATATATGAAAAATATTTAATGACATAACATTAGCAGCCTAATAAGGCTGTATTTTCAAATTTTGACATTTTAAAACATAAATTGTTATATAATAATTAAACAAAAATTAAAGGTGATAAAGTAAAATATGAATAAAATTAATTATGGACAAGTATTTACGCCAAAAGATATCGTTTTAAAAATGATATCTTTAATTTCTTTTGATAACAATGCTTTTATATTGGAAACTTCATCTGGAACAGGTAATTTTTATTTTGAATTAATCAAAAAATATAATAATCTTATAGCATTAGAAATAGATGAAAATATAGCACATGTAGGAGCAAAAGTCATATCATATTTTAATACTAATTATCATCCAGATGTTATTATAGGAAATCCACCATATGTAGATTATAAAAATATTATAGATGCACCCAAAAGTAAATTTTTAATCCACAAACCTAACCTATATTTATATTTTTTAGAAAAAGCATTATCAGATTTAAAGCAAAATGGCGAACTTATTTGAATAATTCCTGCTGCAATTTTTACAACAACTTCTGCAAAGTATTTGTTAAAAATTATTTATGATAATTTTTCAATTACATACTTTGAATTAATCCCTGAAAACATTTGAGAAAACGCTGCTGTTCCTACTGCTATTATAAAGATAGTTAAAGTTAAAAATCATAAAGATAAAATTAAATATTTTTGATCTAATTGAAAAATTTTATTTGGTAAAAAACCAAAATTACCTACAGATATTATTGTAAAAGTAGGTGGAGCAAGTGGCTTCAATTCAAAATTGCAAAAAGGGAATATATCTTTTGTTGTTTCACATACAGAGAGAACAAAACAACTGAATAATATTTTGTATCAACCAAATAAATGAATTCGACCTGTCCCGATCCCACCAAGAAAATTTACATATCAAATTTTTGTTAACTGTAAAACAAGAAATAAAAAACCTTTTTATGTTTTAGATTTTCAAGAAAAAGGCGAATTTATCCATTATGATGCATCAGTTTTGTCAATATATGTAAATTTAGATTATCAAAATACTAAGAAAATTGTTGATATTTTAAACAACATTGACTGAGAATTAATGGGAATAAAAAGAGACGGAAGGTATCATTTTACACAAAGTATCTTACAAGCAATATTTAATTTTTAAAATTGTCATTAAAATCATCTAAAATTTTTGCTCTCTTTTTAACGGAATGAAAAAGTATATTTAATAAAAACTCTTTAGATTGTGCATATGTTCGATTAACTAATTTGCGATTCAAATTAGGATTAAATTGAAAAGGTAAGTTATTCCCGTTCGGAATTAAATATTGCATCCTTTTTAAAGAAGTAAAGAAAATATCCTTAGGACTATTTTTGTTGAATACTAGCAAATAATAATCTGTTTGTGTTGCTTTTAAATTCTTTGCTAACTTATAAAAATAATTTCCTCATATATTAGAAAAATTTGGATTTATATCCCCAGTTAATGCAAAATATAAACCTGTTTTCGAACTTATATTACTTGCTGATTTAAGATTTGGATTAGTTATTTTAATATTCAACGGGAGAAAAAACGAATTATCAGTATTTTTGATTACTATATCATATCAAAATCTTGGTTTTGGTTGTTCATAAATTTTGACATCATATTCTTTTAAAATATTTATTTCATTTTGGATATTTAAAAGAATTTTTACTATTTTTTCTTCATTAAAAATTGAATTAATTCGTCCATCATTGTAACTTTTAGAGAAATTTATATCAAGTTCTTTTAACTTTACAATAACTTCATTTAAAACTTTATCATAATCGCTTACATAATACATATATTCCTTAAATGTTTAAATTTTACATTAACAATAATAAAATAAAAATAAAGTTGTAAAATAATAAATACAAGGAGATTTTATGGTGAGCATTAATAGACAAATCACTAATAAAATTTATTGATTTATTGCAGTTTTTGTATTATTTTTTGGTAGTCAAGGTTTTCAAATCGGAGCATCAGTATATATTTTTCAAAGTTTAAATAACTTGTGATATATCACTCTTTATTATATTTTAATTCAAGTTCCGATGATATTTGTTTTTATTTTCGGACCAAAAATTATAAAGTTATTCAAATCCAAAAATATTTTAATTTTCTCTGATTCAGCAAGTATATTTATATTATTAATAGTTTTAATCATTGCATTTAAAACACATGATAAAGCACTTTCATATTCTTTAATAGTTGCTAGTGGTTTATTTAGTATAGTCAACTCATTCAGAATTTTAGCATTTAAAAATATTGTCTATTATTTAGCAAACCAAAGCAAAGAACTTCCGATATTTAATATTACAAATGCATTAGCTATTGCGATTTCTACATTCATCTCTCCTTTATTCACTTTATTTTTATTCAAATGGCCTTTTTTTGCAGTTGTTATTTTTAACATTATTACATTTGCAATATCCTTATTTTTCTTTATTTTATTAAAGCCTAATCAGCATTCATTAAAGTTAGTTGAAGAACATACACAAGATAAAATTGCAAAAATTAAATATGAAAAATGAATTTTTGCTCTTAGTTTAGGATTATTTTTCTCGATATTCTTATTTCCTAAACAAACAGGGATTTTGCAGTTTTTTAATTATATAAAATATGATTATAAAAAATGGTCATTTTTATTTTCGATGATTATAGGTGGTTCAGCTTTATTAGGAACCGGTGCAATTTTAGGTTATATAACAGCAAAAAAGAAAGTATCGCGAAATCGGTTGTTTATGGGACTTACAATTGTTGCTTCTCTTTTAAATCTTATTTGAATCCCGATTTTATTTGCTGTAAAGGAAGACAAATTAGCACTGCTTATCACATATATAATTTTAAACTCATTTATGCAACTATCACAATCATTGCTATTTCCTATCGGAAATAATTATTTGTACTTAATTTTTGATAAAAATGAGTTCAATAAACAAAATGCTGTGACATTAATTATACGAATCATTTTTTATTGTTTAATCTTAGTTATATTTACTTGATTAGATGATTCATATGGATTTGAATATATGTTCATCCTTTATGCAATTTTATTCTTTATCATCCTTATTGCAATGGTTATTTCTCGTTATCGGATACATAAAAAAATACATCATTAATTAAAATTACTTTTAATGCTTATTTGTAGTATTAAAAGTAATTTTGATATATTTATAACTTATATAAAAGCATCAAATAATCAAAAACACAAAATAATGTATAATTTTATTTATATAGGAGCAAAATGTTTGAAATTAGTGCAACAAATAACGATTCTGGGCGAACATTATTTAAACTTATAATTAAATATTTGAATAATGTTCCAGTTTCACGGATAGAAAAACTTTTTCGAAAAAAAGATATAAAAGTGAATAATAGTAGAAAAGTAAGTAAAGATCAAATAATTAATGAAAATGATGAAATTATTGTATATGGGATAAATGATATATTTAAAAATACCTTTAAAAAAGTATCATTTGATTTAAATATTTTATATGAAGATGATAATATTCTTTTAATTAACAAACAAGCAGGAGTGGTGGTTCATGGCGATGAACATAGTTTAGATCAGCAAGTTCTTTCATACCTTAATTATAAGCAAATTGATAGTTTTAAACCTAGTCATGTAGGTCGTTTAGACAGAGAAACCAGTGGAATTATTTTATATGCTAAAAATTATGCTTCATTGGTTTCTTTAAATGCTTCTAGTATCAATTTTATTAAAAAATATTTATTTAAAAGTGACTTTAATGAAGCATATAAAGAAGTTGAATTATATTTTAGTAAGCAAAATAATAAAATTAAAACATCAGTTAAAGCTAAAGATGGTTATAAATATGCTAAGACTATCTTTTCAATAGAAAACAACAAGCAAATAGCACAATTGCTGACTGGACGCAAACATCAAATCCGTTTATCATTAAAATTCCTAGGTAAACCAATTTATGGTGATATGAAATATGGTGGTAAAAAAGCATCTAGATTGATGCTACATTCATATTATTTAAAATTTGTAGGTTTATCTGGTAATTTATTTTATTTAAATAACTTTGAATTTTATGCACCAGCAAAGTGATAGGAGAAATATGATTAAAATTACTAAAGAAAAACTGAATGAAATTGTTAAAACTTTGATGTTTGAACCTACCAAGCAAGTAGTTAATGACATCCTTGAAAATTGAAATAAACTGCAAAAACAAATTAAATATTTTGATAAATTAGATTTAACAAATGTTAAACCAATGAGTCATATTAATGAAAGTTATCAAATTGATTTTCTTAGAGAAGATGAATATAAAGAAGAAGATCGCGTTACAAAAGCAAGAATATTATCTAATGCACCTGAATCAGATGGTGATTACCTTAAGTTAACAAAGGTGGTAAAATAGTGCGTAGAATCAAACATCTTGGAAATTATGATGCTGCATACAATGATTTAAAAAATGATAAAAACAATGCTGTTGCGTACTTATTTCCTTATAATACAGTTTTTTATACCAAAGATATGAGTTTATCAAAAGCAGTTTTAACAATTAAAGATAACTATGCAACTAAATGTGCTCCAACATCAGGATCATCAAAAATTTTAGAAAATTTTGAACCTGGTTATTCAGCTACTGCAGTTAAAAAACTATATGCTAATGGAGCACACTTTGTTGCCAAAGTACATCTTGATGAATTAGCACTCGGTGGAACTGGGACATACAGTGGATATGGGTTAATAACAAATCCGTTAGATAAAAATCGTTATGCAGGTGGTTCTTCATCAGGTTCTGTTGCTACATTTAATGAAAACATTTCGATTGCATTAGGTTCTGATACTGGTGATAGTGTAAGATTACCAGGTAGTTATAATGGAATCCCAGGATTTAAACCATCATATGGAGCAATCAGCCGCTACGGTTTATATGCTTATGCATCTTCGCTTGACACAGTTGCTTATTTTGCTCATAATGTTAACGATATTATCGCAATGTCACAGGTGTTATATGGTAAAGATAACAAAGATATGACATCTGTGGATGTTGAAATTAAAGATGTTATTAAAAGTAAACCTAAGAGTGTAATTGCACTTGATTTTTCACAATTTTGTGAAGATTATATCAATGATGCATATCAACAATTGTTGCAAAAGTTATCTGCTACAGGGATAAAAGTTGAAAAAATTAAACCAAATATAGATATTTTAAGATGTGTAAAACCTGCTTATGAAATAATTTCCTATTCAGAAGCAAGTTCAAATTTAGCTAATTTAACAGGTATCGGTTTTGCAAATCGTATTGATGCAAGTTCATGAGAAGAAATTATTCGTAGTACTCGTTCAAAACACTTTGGAAAAATGGTTCAAGAACGCTTGTCGCTAGGTAGTTACTTTTTATATGCTGAAAATGTTGAAGAAATGTTATTTAAAGCACAAAAAGCTCGTAGGGTAATAGTTGAGTATTGAAAATCCTTGCAAGATCAAGGTGATTTAGTTATTTTCCCAGCCTTTGCTGCAGTTGCTCCTACTTTTGATGCTCCTAAAGACTACGATGTGATGAGTTATATCTTAACTACTGCCAATTTAGCAGGGAATCCATCGATTACATTACCATTAGCAAAGCATCAGAATTTACCATTTTCGATAGCATTAGAAACCAAGATTTATGATGATAAAAAGTTATTAGCATATGCAGAATGATTTGAAGAACTAATCGGAGAAAAACATGAATAATTTTGAAACAATTATTGGAATTGAAATCCATGTTGAATTAAAAACTAAAACTAAAATGTTTTCTGCAATGTTAAATGATTATAATGCACCGGTAAATACCACAGCAAATCAAATTGATTTAGGATATCCAGGGACCTTACCACAAGTTAATAAGCAGGCTGTAAAGTATGCTATTGCACTTGCTAAAGCATTAAATATGCAAATTGATACACAATTACATTTTGACCGTAAAAATTATTTTTATCCTGATTTACCAAAAGGATATCAAATCACTCAATTTTACCGTCCGATAGGTAAAAACGGTAAAATCGATATCATAGTAAATGATAAAATAAAAAGTATCACAATCGAAAGAATCCATTTAGAAGAGGATACAGCACGTCAACATCATAGTGAGCAAGGGACTTTATTAGATTACAATCGTGCCGGAGTTCCACTGATTGAAATTGTAACATATCCTGTGATAAAAAATTCCGATGAAGCAGCAGCATATGTAGATATGATTAAAAAGACTGTGCAGTCACTTGATATATCAGAGGGAAAACTAGAGCAAGGAACTTTACGTGCTGATATTAATATTTCTTTACGTCCTTATGGTGTAGAAAAATTTGGTACAAAAGTTGAAATTAAAAATATGAATTCGCTTTCTAATATTAAAAAAGCAATTGAATATGAAATTAAATTACAAAGAAGTAAGTTACTTTTAGGACAAGAAATTTTACAACAAACTAAAAGATTTGACGATCAAAGCAATGCTAATGTTGTAATGCGAACTAAAACAGCAGCAGTTGATTATCGCTACTTCCCTGAACCTAATATTCCTTATATCAAACTTTCTGATGCATTTATTAATTCAGTAGTATTAAAAGAACTACCACTTGAGCTAAGAGTTAGATATCAAAGTCTAAAAATTCAAAATATTTATATCAATAGCTTATTAGATGATATTAAATTAGCACAGTATTTTGATTTGATTCCTTATGAAAATAAAGAAGCTTTATCAAAAGTATTTTTTGCTGAAATAGTTTCACTTGCTAACTTAAAAGGTGTTTTAGCCTATGATTTAGGGATAAAAGTTGAGGATATCGCTAAAGCAATGCAACTTTTAGACCAAGGAGTTATTTCAGGTAAGTCATTAAAGAAATTGATTCCTTTGCTTGTAAACTTTAATTCAGATATTAATGATCTTTTAGAGCAACATCAACTTAAACAAATTTCAGATCCAAAACTTATTACAAATTATTTACAAGCAATAATAGAAAATAATTCAGCATTAGTTTCTGAATACTTAAATCGGCCTGAAAAAGTATTGAAGTTTGTGTTAGGTAATTTAATGAAACAGACAAATGGACAAGTAAATCCGATAATTTCAAACGAAATTGCAGTTAAGGTTCTCGATGCTCGCTTCAAAAAATAAACCACTTAGTTACAAAAAACTAATTAAAATGCGAATACCAAAAAAGATATATAAAAGATTTTATCTTAATATTGTTTATTTTGCTACCTTTGATTTCTTTTATTGGATTTATGAGTTTTTTATCAAAGGAATTATTAGTATTTTTGCTTTTGTTTTAATTCGCAGTTATAATCAAAATCAAAAAGTTAAGCGGCGTAAGGTAGTAAATTATGTTTATGATAAATTCTCTTCATCTGAATATAACTTTATTTGACTCTCTACTGCTTTTTATATGTTAATTTCCTTTGTTTCTGTTATTTATATTGTTTATTTTTTAAACATTACCATAAATGATAACATTGGTTCATTTACAAACTATGTAGATAGTTTTTATAAAGAAACAGTTGAAAACAAAGATGGTAACACTAGTACTTTTCAAGCACTTTTTAATGTTACCATCTTTAATAAATTTATTCCAGGTGGAGATTTATACTTTAACCCATCACCTGGTAAAATGCAAGTTAATAGTTTGCTACAAAAGTTATACACTTTGATTCCTGGTTCCTTTGTAGCCTTACCTGCTTTATATATAGCAGCAGGTGGATATGGAAAACTCATCACTTCTTATAATGTAATTTATTCGCATGAAAAAGTAGGAACATATTGAGGTAATAAAGCAAAAGGTTTGTTTATCGTACTTGGTGTAGCTATTATTTTATGAGCTATGTCTACTCTTAATATCTTTATTCAAGCACGCTTATTTAATGCACACAGACTTGATGGGAGTGGTGTAAACGACTTGTTGTATATTATTTTCACTATAATATTTTTTATCTTAATATTTTTGTATTTATTTAAATTTGTTCCATCTTTTAAAATAAATTTTAAAGGCATTTACAAAGGTGTTATTATTTCTGCTCTTCCTTCGGTTATTTTAGTTATCGCTTATACATATTTAAGTAGATTATTTACTAATAATAACTATGGAGCAGCAGTAGGATTCTTTTTTAGTATCGGATTCTTTGTGAACTGATTTGTGTATTTTATGTTTTTAGGAATTACATTTAATAATGCATATTATAAAAGTTATATTAATACAAGGACGATACCAAAAAAAACCTTGGCATGATGGTTTTAAAAAAACTTATCGATATGGATAAGTTTTTTATTAATCACAAATATTGGTATCTATAATATTATTTAGATGCCTTCTTTTCAAGACGTTTGTTAAATCTATCAATTCTTCCAGTTGCTTTTGCTTGTGTTCTATTTCCAGTATATACAGCATGACATCCTGAACAAACATCAACTGTAAAATGTTTTTTAGTTGAATTGAATTGAAATTCACTTTGACATGTTGAGCAAGTTACTTTAACTTGATGGTAATCTGGGTGTAAATCTTTTTTCATATTTATTCCTTATTATTTTGAGTAGAACTCAACTACTAATGAATCTTTAATTTCTGGGTGAATTTCTGTTCTTTCAGGTAAGCGATCCAATTTCACACTAAAGTCTTTTCTGGTTAATCAAGCAGATGCTACTTTATTTGCTAAACTTTCAGTAATTTGTACATTTGCTCTTGATTTTTCTTTTAATTCAATAACATCTCCTACTGATACAGTTATTGAAGGAATATTAGCTTTTTTACCATTTAAGGTGAAATGATTATGGTTAACTAATTGACGAGCTTGTCTACGTGTTGAAGCGAATCCGGCACGATAAACAAGGTTATCTAAACGTAATTCTAATAATTGTAGGAAGTTGGTACCTGTAACACCTTTTAATTTGGTTGCTCTTTCAAAAGTTCTACGAAGTTGTTTTTCGTTAAGTCCAAATAGGTGTTTTACTTTTTGCTTTTCATATAAGTGCAATCCGTAATCTGATAGTTTAACTTTTTTATTTCCGTGTTGTCCTGGTGCATATGTTCTTTTTCTACCTTTAGAAAACTCTTTTCCAGTTTCTAATATTGAAAAACCAAGACGACGTGATTTTTTAAATACTGGTCCAGTATATCTTGACATTTATTATCCTCTTTTCTGCATATAGAAGAGGGTTTATTTCTTGTTTAATAACTTTAACTTAATGCTTTCAAAATTCAGCTTTATCTACTAACAAGTTATGTGCGTTAAATTTATATAAAACAATAACAAACTGCTGCTAATTTATGCTTCTTAATTCTATCACAATTTTGTTTTTATAAAAATTAAATGATTAGAATTTTGCAAGAATATGATCAAGTTCATGTTTGTGGTTATCTACATAAACTGTAGCTTTTTCATCAGAAATAGGTTTTACCTTAGTTCCGTTAATTCGGTAGATTTGTACATTTTTAGCACCTAGGAATTTTCATGTTCCTTCAAGTCATGAAACATGTGAACCTCATTGATACCAATCTTGTGGCGCTCCTTGTGAAGCAATAATTAAAACATTAAGGTGATCTAATAATCCAATTGCTTCACCTTTTTTAGAATATTTATATGAAAAAGTTTTATCAGCTAACGAAACACTGTCAATAAAGTTTTTAACTACAACTGAAGCAGCAAAGTTAATCATTGATGTAGAAATAACTACTAAATCAGTTTCTTTTAATAAATTAATTCACTTATCCGAATCAATTTGTTTTCAATAATCAGGATATGTTTTTTTGGTTAAAAAGATGTCTCCATGAGTTTCATTTAGATCAAATCTTTTAACATCTTTACCTTCACTTTTAAATTTTGTTTCAAGATAATCCATAGTATCACCGGTATATGATGAATGATCCTTGTTAATTAAATTACCGTCTAAAAGTAATATTTTTTGCATTAATTCTCCTTTATTTATTTAGGATATTATTATACTATTTTTCTAAAAAGTATAAAAAAACTTGCATTTTTATAGGTTATTTTTTGTTTTTTGTTTTGTAGTTGATTAAGAGTGGAGTTTTAATTACTAGATATATTTATATTTTGTATCGAATTTTATAAATAACAAACAAGTTATTATAAAATAATTTATAATATATATTCAAAGGTGGTAGAGATGAACAAAAAAATACCTGAAATAAGATTTAAGGAATTTACTGGTGATTGAGAAGAGGATCTCTTGGGAAACATTTACGATTATGCTTCTGAGGGCGGAACCCCAAATACAAACATAGAGAATTATTATAAAAATGGAAAAATTCCTTTTTTAAAAATAGAAGATACATCAAGCAAATATGTTTATCAAACAAATAATTTTATTACTGAAGAAGGTTTAAAAAATTCTTCTGCATGAATGATTAAAAAAGATAGCATAATTTTTACAAATGGAGCTACTATTGGAAATGTTTCTATCAATAAAATACCCCTTTGCACAAAACAAGGTATTTTAGGGATAGAAATAAGAAATAAATTTAACCTGGAATTTGTATATTATTTACTAAAAACATGAAATGTTCATTCTCAAACGCTTAAAAATGTTACTGTTGGTACAATACCAACAATTACACTAGGAAATTTTAGTAATATTACTTTTAAAAAACCTAAAAACACAACTGAACAACAAAAAATCTCCCAACTTTTAACTTCCTTAGATTCTTACCTTACACTTCATCAGCAAAAATATGACTTTTTAATGAATATTAAGTCTACATTGCTATCTAAAATGTTCCCTGATCAAAATTCAAAATTTCCTAATATTAGTTTTTCGGAATTTACTCACGCTTGAGAACAGGATCAAATTAAAGAACTTTTTGATATAACACGTGGTTATGTTTTAGCAACTAAGGATATTTTTCAAAGTCAAAATGGAGAAAATATATACCCAGTTTATTCATCGCAAACACTTAATAACGGACTACTCGGTTATTATAAAAAATTTCTTTTTGAAGATGCTATTACATGAACCACCGATGGAGCAAACGCAGGAACTGTAAATTATAGAGAGGGAAAATTTTATAGTACAAATGTTTGTGGTGTTTTATTAGAGAAAAAATATAAACCTAACTTATTTCTTGCTCACTCATTACAAAACGAGTCATTTAAATTTGTAATGAGAGCAGGAAATCCAAAATTAATGAATAACACTGTTGCTGATATTACTATAAAGGTAACTTCAAGTGTCCCTGAACAACAAAAAATATCTCAACTTTTCACTTCCTTAGACTCATACCTTTCACTTCATCAGCGTAAGTTAACTGCTTTAGAGAATATCAAAAAGACAATGTTAGATAAAATGTTTGTTTAAACAAAACACTACATCACAAACCCTCTGATGTAGTGTTTAATTTTATAACAACTAAGTTGTTACTTGCTTATTATCTTTTAATTATTTCACCTGTATCTAAATTATAAATAGTGCTAGGGATATTACTTCCTTTCCGAAAGCAATATAATGATAACAAACAGGATGTTGGTACAATATCACACCAACATCCTGTTTTTGTGGTTTTATGTTTTAGACATAGGAAATACAAAACTTATTTCCTTAGGTAAATATTCATAAAGGTCTTTTACCTGCTGATTACTAGGGTTTATATTAGCTGTTATGGTTTTAGATTTATCAATGTATTTTACATTCATAGTTATACGACTTTTTCGCGAACTTTCTTCAGCCATATATTTAACACCTATTTGTTCTAAATTAATAAGTCAAAAATGTAAATTTTCTGTGTCGTCATTTATGTAATCTGGGACTAAATTATATTGTGAAATCTGAGAATTCTGGTTTCTTGTTTCATACATTAACAAATTCTTACTCTTGAAGAATTCATTAATATTTTCGTTGTTTAAATAAATATTTTGAAACTCTTCTTTGTTAATTTGTTTTAGTTTTTCTTCTGTTAAAGTATTTATGTCAAAATTAACTTTGTCTTTAAATGTTTGATAATATTTCTTAACATAATTTAAATTAAATTTATCTAAAAATAATTTATTGAGTTCATCTACTGATTTAATAAATACATATTTGTCTTTGAATAAGGGTTGAAACATCCCGTTATTTTCTTTGTTATTTTCTCACAAATAATAAAAGTAATTTTCTTTAATTTTCTTAATATCATTTAGTCTTTGATATTCATCTACATATACATAAAATCTTTTTAAATCGTATTCATCATATTCTTTATTATTGTTTGTGTTATTTGTACAACTAGCAACAACCAATGATGTTAATGCAGAAAAAGGAAAAATTCATTTTTTTATAAAATTCTTCATATTATTTTTCCTGTATGGTATATGTTAATGCTAAACTATCATTGATTGAATTATCAAATAAAACATCAGAATATTTTTTAACTTTTAATCGATATATACCTGATTCAGGAGTTACATACTCAAGTATTTCATCGTTAGAGTCACTTGATATGATGCTTTTTACAACAGTTCATTTTCCAGAACTATCTTTTTTTTCTAAATATAAATCATAATCAGAAAATAGTTTATCATTTTGTTTTTGATTTATTGTTTTTAGATTCAATCTTTCTTCATTAATATGAGTATTTTTTCATTCTGCTTTTTCTTTTGCTAACCTTGATCCCTCAACAGAATTAGCTATAACACCACCTAAAACTCCTAAAAACCATCATCAATTTACATTTGCATTATATGTAGGTAAATTTTCATGTTCTTTTAATAAACCTGAATTGAACAATCAAGAACTTGCTCCCTTGATTTTTTTATCTTTTTGAACATAGAATTCTCTAGTAAACAAAACAAAATCATTATCAGATTTTGAAACTTCTTTAGTTACTAAATTATCGGCTGCTTCTAACATATTTTCAAAATCTACAATACCAGAACCATATTTTTCTGTATATCCATTCGCTTTATAATTGAGATTATTTACTTTTGGGGTTCTTGATGAAGCACCTATAATCGATTTTATAGATTGTAATCTAATTTTGTCTTTGTCTAAGAAATCTCTTTCTCTTAATAATGTTGAAACTAAACCTGTAACAACGGGAGATGCAAAGCTTGTACCTTGTGTATCTAAGTAATTTCACTCACCTTTACTATTTTTATGCCATCTTTTATATAAATATCCTGGAGCAACCACATTAGGTTTAGAAGTGGATGTAAAACTTTTAGGTAATAAATAATTAGAATATTTTGCTATCGTTTCGGTAGGTTTTTGTGCTCAATTACTAAAATCAAGAGCTCCTACAACTAAATTATTAAGGGAAAGTTTATATCCATTTAATCATTCGTTTTCTTTTTCTTTTTTATTGTTACCGTTACCTGATGAAAATATATTTACAACTCCATATTTTCTAGATATATAATCTAAAAATAGGTTTTTTTCATTATATATTGGATGCGCATCATCAATTGTATAACCGTAGCTATGGTTTATAACCCTAACCTTTTTATCTTTAACCATTCATTCAATACCTTTTTGTCATTCAGAATCTTCTATAAAGGCAGAAAAGATAAGTTTAGAATATCTATCATATCCTTTTTCGCCTGCTGTTATATTTGAAACTTCATTTGCATGATGGGTAATTGCAAAATCTGGAGTTTCGTTTATCTCAATACCAAATCTATTAAAATTTTGTAGTTTAGTTTCATCTAATCTCCCTATTACTTCTAAAACTCCAACATTCCCTAAGTTATTGTAATATCTTCTATTCTCTCTTTCTATTTGCTTCTTAAAATTTACTATTTCTAAATCTTTTGTGTTATCGATTGTAATATCCCTATCATAGTAAATATCTCAATCAATAACTTTTTGCTTGCGTGAATTCGTTGTATTAGATAATTGAATATTTTGTATTTCGTTTGGAAATACAATACCTTTATAAATTTCTTTTTTTTCTATAATACTTTTGACAAATTCTTTTCTTTGATTTTCATTATCAAAATAGAATCAAACGATCGGCATCATCGAGCTTGTTTGATAGCTTTTGAAATATAAATTTGATTTTTTAATGTTTTCTATGAATTCATTATTTTTTTGGACAGTTCATTTTTCATCCATAACTGAATTTTCTGCTTCATAATTTAATAAAAGTTTTAATTCATAATTATTGTTTACAGGTACATTCCTCACAGAATTAAATAGTTGTCCGTTTTTGTTTATACGAACTTCTAATTTATTATTTTGATATCCTAAATATCAAGGTTTTTCTTGATTTTTTAACACATTTGTAGTTGTTAATGCTGGTATACTAGCAACTGATGTAGTTAAAATACTACTAAATAAAAATATTTTTTTAATTTGCTTTTTCATATTTACTCCTTTTATGTTTAAGTAATAAATAAATTTTTCTTCAATTTCTTAACATTCTTATTCTACATAAAAAAAAGGTGAAATTAGAAAAAATAATTTAAAATATATTAAAAAATTTAGAAAATGTGCAAAATCTATGAAAAGGAAGTTTAACAAGAATTAAGATAAAAAATTAAAAAATTTTAGACATTTGTGAAATCAATTACTGATTTTCAAACTTAAAATCTAAATTTTTAAGTCATGTAGGTTATATAAAAATAACTTATGAACAAATATTTGGTATTAATGAGTATAATATGAGATGATTAATACTTAATAAAAATATAAACAAATTTAAATCAAAATCGCCACAGCTATTTGCTGCAACGATACAAAGTTAAATCTGTTAGTTTTATACTTTCTTGTTTATGTGTTTTTCCTGTATTTCCCGTTTTGATGGTGAAAATTCTGTTTACCTATTGTTTATAGGGGTAAACAGAATTTTAAGGTATTTTTTTCTTACTAATTTTTTAATCTTCAAGCGTAAGTTAACTATTCTTAAAAATATTAAGAAAAAATTATTAGAAAAAATGTTTATTTAGGTTAGAATACACAAGAATTTAAACATAAAATATGATAACTTACAATATTAGTAATTTATCAGTTATTTTATTCTGCTAAAAAAGGAGTAAAATATAATTAATATTAAAATATAAATACAGGAGCAATTATGGCAAAATTTAGACGTATTTTTATGATTGTAACAGACGGTTTAGGAATTGGTCCGGATAAAGATCAAATTAAATTCGGTGATGCTGGCGCAAACACTATTCGATCTGCTTCAATGGTTGAAGAATTTCAAATTGATACTTGAAAAAAATTAGGTATCGGTAATATTGCTAATCTTAACGGAAATTATTATGTTCGTAAGCCACTTGCATATATGGCTAAAGTTCAAGAAGTTTCAAATGCAAAAGATACACTAGCTGGACATTGAGAAATGATGGGGGTTAAAACTAATACTCCGTTTCCTACATTTACTGAAAACGGATTCCCACAAGAATTAATAGATGAATTATCAAAGGCTTTTGATGGAAGACCAATTGTAGGAAACAAAGCTGCATCAGGGACTGAAATCATTAATGAATTAGCCCACGAAGAAAAAGAACGTGGTGCAATTATAGTATATACATCAATGGATTCGGTATTACAAATTTGTGCTCATGAAGCTTGAACTGGTTTAGATAACTTATATCGTTATGCTAAAGCAGCGCGTGAAATTTGTTCATCAAAATCTGAATGAAATGTTGGTAGAATTATATGTCGTCCTTATATAGGTGATTTTGGTAGTTTTGAAAGAACTTTTAACCGACATGATTATGCTAACGCACCAGGTTATACTATTTTAAATAGTTTATATAACAAAGGTATTGAAGTTATTTCAGTTGGTAAAATTAATGATATATTTGTAGGCAGTGGAATTTCTAAGCACTTTCCATCCGAAGGTGATGCAAATGGGATGGATATTACAATTGATTTAGCGACAAAAGACGGTGAAAATCAATTTATTTTCACTAATCTTGTACAATTTGATTCGCATTTTGGACACCGTCGTAATGTGCATGGATATGCACAAAATATAGCTAATTTAGATACAAAACTTGCTAAGTTAATCAATGTAATGCGTGAAGATGATTTATTGATTATAACTTCTGATCATGGAAATGATCCAACCTATCCAGGATTTAACCATACCCGGGAATTACTGCCAGCAACTATTTTCTCTAAGTCATTTAAATCTCCAAAGGTTTTAACTAACTTTAACGGTTTGGGAACATTAGGAAACATTGTAGCACGTAATTTCGATGTTGATATAGTCACTGAAACCGGAGATGATATCTTTGATGAGTTAGTTTAAAAATACAGCAGTATTGCTGTATTTTTAAAAATGATTATAATTTAAATATGAATAAGCAAATTAAAGTAGGAATTGTAGTTGAATATAATCCGATGCATAATGGACATATTTATCAAATTAATTGAATTAAAGAAAAATTTCCTAATGCAAAAATAATCATAGCGATGTCTTATAAATATTCACAACGTGGTGAAATAATTTGCTTACCTTTTTATCAAAGAAAAAAAATGGCTAAAAAATATGGAATTTATAAAGTTATTAAAATAAATAACAAAATCTCAGCACAAGCTGCACATATTTTTGCTTCAGAAGCCATTAAGTTGCTTAATAAAGCAAATATTGATTATCTTGTTTTTGGTTCTGAAACAGATGATATAAACACTTTTATCAATGTTGCTCAAATAATTAAGAATAATCAAGAAAAATATAACCAACTTGTTAAAAAATACCTAAAACAAAAAGGTAATAGTTTTCCAAGAGCAACAAATTTAGCATTAAGCAAATTAAGTGGATTTGAAATTAATCAACCTAATGATATTCTAGGTTTAGAGTATGTTAAAACTATAATAAATAATAATTTTAAAATTATCCCTATTTGCTTAAAACGTACCATCGGATTTCATAGCGAACAAATAAGTAATAATTTTGCTAGTGCGACAAAATTAAGAGCAATGCTTAAAGAAAATCAAAGTATAAAGCCATTTTCTCCTTTTGATATAAATAAAATCAAGCCGAAATTTCTTATAGAAAATACTTATCCAAAATTTCAAAAGATTGTAAGAAAACTATCAGCATCCAAAATAGCTCAATTTCATATGGTAACTGAAGGAATTGAAAATCTTTTTAAAAAACATATTGAACAATCAGATTATCAAAGTTTTATCCAAGCATGTGTGAGCAAAAGATATACTGCAAGTAGAATAAAAAGAACATATTTATATGTTCTTCTTAAAATTAAGAAATTCGTTATTTAATTTTAATAGAATATGCATTGATATTTTTATAAGGAATATCATTTGTGTTAAAAATCATAGTTTTCTTAATTGAATCAACAGTTATTTTAAAATTATAGATATATGGAATAAACAGATTATTAAAAACTGTGATTTTTACAATTTTTGCTATTGGATAATGAAAATAAAAAGTTTTTTGTTCACATTGATTAATAAAATATGAAGTTAAAATTTGATAATAATTAACTTGTGACAATGGTTTTATAGAATTATCATTTGATGTTAAATGTCTTAAAATAAATCCAATATTATTAGGAATCAAGCAATATAATTTAACTAAAAGTTTTATTTTATCTATTAAATAAAAATATCCTGATTTTTCAAAAACCATAAACTTTTTTAAATCAAAGATAGTAGTGTATTTTGATTTAAAAGTTTTTATAATTGCTTTAAATATATGATTGTAGTTCGATGAAATCCTAAAATCATATAGGTAATCATCAAAAACTTGAAATGTTTCAAAAATAGACAAATTACTTTCGTTTTCTTCATGGATATATATTGATCGATTATATAAACTTTTAAATGCATATAATGTTTTTTTTAAGTAATTAGTTATTTCTTCTTTGTCTTTTTTATTAATTTTATTTATCTTAGATGATATGTTTTTTAGCATTAAATCATCATTGTTGAATACTTCGGAATATTTCTTAGTAATTAAAATTAAGTTATCTCTTAATTCATTTTTGCTAGGATCAAATTTACTTAAATCTAGGTTTTTTGTTACTAACATATCTTCATATATAACATTCTGTGTCGATGTTAGCGTTTTTTGTATTGTTTGACTATCTTCTGAATCATCAAGAATGTTTTCGTTTCGGTTAATTGCATTTGCAATAACCAAAATATTACTAAAGTTCAACTCATAAGCAATTGAAATATTTTTAAATTGCGAAATCAAAGAAAGAAAATTTTGTAATAATTTCAATTTTCTTTCTTTTTCTTTTTTATTTTCAAGTGTATATTTTGAACTTTTTTCAATATACATAAATTCTTCATTGAAAAAATATAAATATATATCAGGAATAACAACAATAAATTTTGTTAATGATTTAGTTGTGTTTTTAAGGTGAAAGAATACCGAATCATAATATTCTTGGTTTTTTTGATAGTTACTTTTTGTTATTACTTCACCATCTAAAAATACAAAGTTCTTATTATCAAAATTATGTGAAGTTTGTGATCAAGAATGTCTCAAATAATACATTACTTGGAACCTCCGAACTTTTTAGTTGGATATCTAACTCAGCAAGGTTTATTAAAATATTATGAATCTTTTTAATTCCGTATAATTTTATAACTTGCAAAATCTTCTTATACCTTCAATCTTGCAATTTTGTTTGTTGCATTATATCATAATCAGTATATTCAAGTTCTTTGAGATTATAAACCCTATCTGCAAGTGAAAAAATACTAAAAATCTGTGACATTAAAGTTATTTCATTATCACCTTCACTACTGCGTTCAAGGTATTTTTGATAAATTTTACCTACATCTTTACTTTCTATCGAATTTATAAAAGCAAATTGGTTGTTTAACTTATAGTCTGATATAAAATCGTCAATAATATCCTTAGTTAAATTATCGGTATATGAAGTCATTTTCTCAACTTCATTTTGGATGATAAATAAGTTTTCTGGTAATTTTTCAAGCAAGTAAATTAAGTTACTTTGTGATATTTTTGTTCCCTTAGAACGAATAAAATTACCTATCTGTGTTCTTATTTCATACTTATTTATTTTATGTAGTTCTATAACTTTAAAAGCGCTCAAAATAAAATCTGTTAAATTATTTCTTGCATATTTAATTTGATTTAATACTAAAATCAAAGCATTTTTGTTCTGTCGCATAAATACTTTTTTAAAATATTCGATTATTTCTTTGTCTTTTTCGGAAGTTTTTGTTGCAGTTAATAGATTAAGATTATAAACGATAAATAATTTCGGTTGCTCAAACAAATTTTCACTTGAAATTTCATCTAAAATTTCAAGTAAATTATAATTTTCACGATAAGTAAAGATATTTTCATCTAAAAATTTTTCCTTAATTTTATTAATTTCGCGATTTATAAAAAACTCTTCATCACCTATTATAAAATACATAATAATATTATAACTGATAATGCCACTTTTTATAAAGATACATCATTAAAATAGAGCAAACATAAATTAAAACTACCATAATTTCTTTAACATATAAAAATTCAATTTTGATATTTACTACAAAATATAGCATCATTGAAATAATTGAGTTTACACTGTATATAACTAAAAAAGATGCAAAAGGAAATCAAAATAAAACTAACGATACTATTAAAATTATCTCATATAATATAGCAAAAATAGGTATGATTAAAAAAGAAAGCAAATTTATATTTTTATTCATATAAATTATGAACAAAATTGATATAAATCATAATGCTAATGAAGTAATAATTTTTGTTTTAATTCTAGTTAACTTTTTTGTAAAAAGTAGTAGATAAGTTAAAATAAAGGTGATAAATAATCCAACAGATAAATTAATTTGATTGTTTAAAGCAATACATATAAATGCAGTAAAAAGATATTTATCAGACTTATCCTTGAAATATTTTTTATTTCTAGGGAGTATTTTAAAAACAAAAGCACGGTTAGTTGAAAAACTTCAGTTACACAAAAATCAATAAATTCCTATAACAAAAATTCCAATTCATTTTCTTTTTGTTATTTTCTTTAATATTTTATCAATTATCCCAAAATGTAGTCCACTAATAATAAGCAGATGCATAATACCAATTTTTGATGCATTATCAATTAACGATGATGTTTTATATGTATATCCAAATGTCATTGGGATCAAGGTTTGCTGGTAACCATCAAATTTTGAGTAAAAATTAAAAATATAGTAGCGAAAATCTCAGTTTGTAGCAGGTGAAATATTTGTTGATAGGATTTTTTTATAACTTGTTTCAGCAATGTTTCCTTGCACATTGATAAATTGATAAATTGAATAATTATCATTATAATTTGAAATATAATACTTTAAATTTCAAAAATTTCGTATTGCTATATAGCTTTTATAAACACCAATTACTTGGAATGTGTTATTTACACCTGATGCATAAAAATATCTATATATAAGCATTTTAGATAATAAAATTACAGATAAAATTACTATGAAAATAAGCAGCCGAATTAAGTATTTTCTAAAAATATAAATCTGAATTAGTGAAATAATTATCCAAAAAAGTAAAATCAAAATACTAAATGATGATAAAACAAGATAAAAGAATGTTAAAACCAAAAATGCATTAAATGATGCTATTCTAGAATCAAGAAAGTTCTTAATTTTTCAATTGTTTTCTGGCCAATACCAGAAATTTTTGAAAGCTCGTCTCAAGTTATTATGTATCCTTTACTTTCTTTATAATCAATTATCTTTTGTGCATATGATTTACTTATCCCATAACTTGTTAATTGATTGATTGAATGCAAATCTTCTCAATTAAGTTGATGGTTTTTAAACGGAACATATATTTCTTTATTTTCAATTGCTAAATCATCTAATTTAAATGCAGATACATCTCCATCTGGTAATAGTTTTGTAATAAAGAATAACTGCCGATATGTTAGTGGACTAGAACTTTCGTGAATCCCTGTTTGTTTTACTGCACCTTTTAAGATATATCTTTTTATCATTTCTTTTTTTACTGTATTTTGCTGTGGTGTAGCAAAAAAAGTAAAATAACTAAGTGTTCCAAGTGTAGCTGCTATCAAAATTATGCTTATTATATATTTAAAAATTTTTGCTTTCATATTTTATATATAGATTATTTTAAAAAAAGAAAGCAAAAAGAACAAAAAAAGAACTTTTTAAGAACTTGAAATTTAGTAAAATATAAAGAACAAGGAGATTTATGTCATTAAAAGCAGGTATTGTCGGACTTCCAAATGTTGGAAAAAGCACATTGTTTAGTGCGATAACTAAAAAACATGTTGAAGCAAGCAATTATGCATTTACAACTATTGAGCCTAATATTTCATCGGTTCCTTTAATCGATGTAAGATTAAAAAATATAGCTAATTTAGTTAATCCAAAAAGAATAGTATGAGCAACTTTTGATTTTGTTGATATTGCCGGATTAGTCCAAGGTGCTTCAAAAGGTGAAGGATTGGGAAATAAGTTTTTAGCTAACATTCGTGAAGTAGATGCAATTATTCATGTGGTTCGTTGTTTTTTAGATAAAAATATTATGCATGTTTCTAATTCAGTTGATCCAGTTCGCGATAAAGAAATAATTAATATTGAATTAATTTTAGTTGATTTAGAAACAATTAATAATGTGTTAAACCGTGTTGCAAAGAAAGCTAAATCAGGGGACAAAGATGCTATTATCGAGCAAAATGCCGCAATGAAAATAAAAAAAGCACTCGAATCTGAAATACCTGCTAGGGAAGTTGACTTAGATGAATATGAAAGTAAATTTATTAAAGGGTATCATCTATTAACTTATAAACCAATTATTTATGTTGCTAATTTATCATCAGAACAATTTTTGGATTATAATAATGATGCAGTTTATGTGAAACTAAAAAAATCTTTAAAAGATTATGAAAAACTTTTACCGATTTCGGTAAAAGTTGAATCAGAATTAACCGAAATCGAAGATGAAAATGAAAAACAAGAATTTTTATCACTTTATAGAATAAAAACTAGTGGATTAGATTTACTTACCAAACATGCATTCGATTTATTAAATTTACAAACTTATTTTACAGCCGGAGAATTAGAAGCAAGGGCTTGAGTGTTTCATAAAGGATGAAATGCTCCTAAATGTGCCGGAGTAATTCATAGTGATTTTGAAAAAAAATTTATTAAAGCAGAAGTAATTTCTTATAATGATTATATAAATTATCAAGGTGAATTAGGTGCTAAGAATGCTGGAAAAATGAGATCGGAAGGAAAATCATATATAATGCAAGATGGTGATGTTTGTCACTTTAAATTTGGTAAGTAACTTCTTTATGGGGGTTTTGTATAATGGTATTATAGCAGTCTCCAAAACTGATGATAAGGGTTCGATTCCTTTAACCCCTGCCATATCAAAATGATCAAAAAAACCTAGTTGTTGCTAGGTTTTTTATATGCAAATTCCACAATTCTTGGTTTATTAGCAATATCATTAATAATTTTGATGTCATATTTTCATTTTTGATGATTTCATCAGTTTAAATGTAACGGGTTGATTTCAAAAAATATTTTTGCTTCATTTTTTAAATATTTATCAGCTTTTTTAATAATTTGCTGATAAAAATATAAACCATTATTATCAGCAAATAAAGCATTATGTGGTTCAAAATTAAGAACTGATTTATCAAGTTTTTCGTTTGTTGATAAATAAGGTGGATTACTTACGATAACATCGAATTTACCTGTGATGCTATCAAATAAGTCGCAATTGATAATCTTGACTTCTAAATTATTTATCTTCTTATTTAAGTTACTTTGCATAATTGCTTCATCAGAAATATCAGATAAAATTACTTCTGAATTAACAAAATATTTTTTTAATGCTAGTCCGATAAAACCTGAACCACAGCATAAATCTAAAATTCTTAATTTAGCATTTTTAGGATACATCTTTTTCACATATAAAATTAATTCTTCGGTTTCATATCTAGGTATTAAAACATTATATCTCAGATCAATTTTTACATCAGCCATTTCAATATATCCGATTATTTTTTGAACTGGCATACCTTTCATAAGTTGTTGTTCTTCAAAAGAAGATATGTTTTGATCCAAACCATATCTTCTTTTTTCAAGCAATAAATCTGCTTTTGTTGACATTAGATCCCTGCTTCTTTTATTTTTTCATTTTGTTCTTCTGCTAATAATGCATCAATAATCGCATTCAACCTACCTTCCATAATAGGCGCTAAGGATGTTGAATAACTGATGCGATGGTCAGTAACACGATCTTGTGGGTAGTTATAAGTTCGTATTTTTTCAGCACGCGCTCCTGAACCAGCAAGTTTTCTAAATGCTGATTCTTCGGCATGCTTTTTTTGAATTTCCAAATCATAAAGTTTAGATTTTAAAATTCGCATTGCAATCTCTTTATTTTGGATTTGTGATTTTCCTTCTTGACAAGATACTACAATTCCACTTGGAAAGTGTGTAATTCTAACTGCTGAATCAGTTGTATTAACTGATTGACCACCATTACCACTTGAACGGAACACATCAACACGGATATCTTCGGTTTTCACTTCTATTTCTACATCATCATCAATTTCTGGCATTACTGTAACAGTAGCTGTAGATGTATGAACACGTCCTTTTGCTTCGGTTACAGGAATTCTTTGCACACGGTGTACTCCTGATTCAAATTTTAATTTAGAATAAGGTTTTTCACCTTTCACAGCAAAGGTAACTAATGTAAAACCCCCTGCTTCAGCTCCAATTGAATCTAATAATGTAATTTTCATATTATTTTGTGTACATCATTTTGAATACATACGGTATAAATCACCTGCAAAAATATTTGCTTCATCGCCCCCAGCTGCTCCACGAATTTCAACTATTATATCTCTGTTATCATTTTCATCCTGTGGAAGAATTAAAATTTTTAATTCTTCAGTTAATTTGTTCATTAATTCTTCGGTTGTTTGAATTTCAAGTTTAGCAAATGCCAAAATTTCTTCATCTTTTTCTATTGATAACATTTCTTTTGCTTGTGTATGATTTTCTTGAGCATCAAGGTATTTGTTAAAAACTATAACAATATCTTTAATTGAATTAATTTCTTTGCTGATTTTGTTATATTTTTTTATATCCGAAATAATTTCAGGTTTTTCAAGCGACTTTTCAAGTTCTTGATATTTTTCCTTGATTTGATAAAGTGATTTATACATTGTTTGTTCCATAGTATTTTTATTTTATCATAATTTAAATATAAAAGAACCAAAGCGTTCGCTTTGGTAAATTTATTTACGATATTTCGCTGGAACACCATCTAAGTTGATATGACAATATCCAAATGGATTTTTGTTTAAGTAATTTTGATGGTATTCTTCTGCCTTTGTATCATCACTAACAGGTAAAATCTCAATATAATTATCTTTACCTTCAGTTTCTTTAAATGCTTGATTTAGCTTTTCAAATTCAGCTCTTAGTGCAGTTTCATTAGTATATATCCCAACACGGTATTGTACGCCACGGTCATTTCCTTGTTTGTTTAATGAATAAGGATTAATAATTAATAAAAATAGTTTAAAAATATCATTAGGTGTTAAAACATCTGCATCATAAATAATTTTTACAGCTTCAGCATGCGATGAACCATTACATACTTGTCGATATGAAACACCTTCGCT
Organism: Mycoplasma sp. 394; assembly: GCF_054353895.1. Lineage (NCBI taxonomy): Bacteria > Bacillati > Mycoplasmatota > Mollicutes > Mycoplasmatales > Mycoplasmataceae > Mycoplasma > Mycoplasma sp. 394. The sequence goes on from NZ_JBTHHL010000001.1 coordinate 203,104, forward strand.
ACCACCATTAATATAATGAACACTTGTGCTTAAAACACCTTTGACTTTTTGGAAGAATGCTTCTACTCCTCAAAAGCAACCACCAGCTAAATATACTTCTTTGTTCATAATTTCCTTTCTGTATAAAATTATATATAAATTCTTTAATAAATAAATTTCATTTATTTCTTTCTTTGTTATGAAAATAAAAAAAATTTTCAAATTTTTGGTTTATCTTGTACAATAAAACAAAACAATGTAAAATTTTTTCATCTATTATGATGTTGATTCCTTGTTTGTTATAATTGCTCCGTATATATATATATATAGGTTGTGCTTTCACTAAAACCACTTGTATATAGGAAGAAATATATTTATATACCTTTTAAAACATAATAGAGGTTTATATGAATTTAAAAAAACTCAAAACCTTGCTAGTATCTGCATCAGCAGTTGGATTACTAGCAAGTATTTCAGCAACTGATTCACAACCAGCAACTAATAAAGATAGTTCTAAATCAGTTGATAACACAAATAACGATTCTCTTTATCAAATTTTTCCAGGTGTACAACAATCACAATATCAAAAAGATAAAGACTTTTTAATCACAAATGATGTAAATATCATTTTTGAAGAAGGAATTGATGATGCAACAATTGCACGTTTTGATGAAGTATTAAAACTAAAAAAACTGCATTATAAAGCAACACGCAGGTTTATAGCAGGTAAAACTAATATTTTAGTCGGAATCAAAGGTGATAGCACAGATGATTTAGTTGATAAAAAAGTTAAAGAAATAGGAATCAATTTAGATGATAGTTTAAATACTAAAATCGATTCATATCAATTGGATTCTAAAAAAGTTGATATCGACGGACAAGAAACTGATTATATAACAGTTATGGCTAAAAATTCCGATGCTGCTTTTTATGGAGCAACCACCTTGTGACATATCTTTAAACAACTTGATGGGAACAAAATTGCAAGTTTTGAAATCAAAGATTGAGCAGATGTTAAAACTCGCGGAGTTGTTGAAGGATATTATGGAAATCCTTGGAGTTTACAAGATCGCCAAGATTATATGAAGTGAGGAAGTTACTATAAACTTAATGCATATATGTATTCTCCAAAAGATGATCCAAAACATCGCATCAAATGAAGAGAGTTATATACACAAGATGAACTTGATCGTTTGATCAAACCGCTTGCAAAACTTGGTAATCAAACCAAAGTAAGGTTTATTTATACCTTACATCCATTTTCAGATAGCAGAATGACTATTGCAAACTATGATAGCGATTTGAAAGTATTGAAAGCGAAATTTAAGCAAGTTATCGATGCAGGTGTTCGTCAAATCGGGGTGTTAGGTGATGATTTTGGTAAACCATTTAAATCAGGTAATGATCAAAATGCTGAAACCCAATCTGAAAATCAACAAAAGAAATTTCTGGAAGATTTAGTTTCTTGATTAAAAGAACTTAAAAAAGATTATCCTGATTTAGTTCTAACCATACCTTATGTAGTTGATGAGTATATGGGTGATGGTCAAAAATATTTTGCAAGTTTTCCACCAGAAGTATCAGTTGTTATGACTTCAGGGGCAATTTTCGGAACCGTAAATAATGATTGATTAAAAAAATATGATCAAACATTATCAAATCAAATACAAACTCAAAATACAGATTCAAAAACAACTGCAAATATGGTGAATCCACCATTATTATGGATAAATTGACCAGTTAGTGATCAAGCCAAAACCAAACTGATTTTAGGTGGATACAAAAACTTTTTAAAACCAGATGTGGATGCTTCTAAGTTTTCAGGATTACTGCTAAATCCGATGCAACAAGAACAACCATCAAAAGTTGCTATTTTTGGTGGAGCAAACTATGCTTGAAAAGTTTGAAAATCCGATGCAGAAGCAGATAAAATCTGAGAAAACTCCTTTAAACATGTACTAAATAATTCCGAATTTGATAACGCAGTTTCAATTGCATTTAGAGAAATTGCAAAACATATGATTCATCAAGATCAGAGTAATTTATCTCCCCCACAACTACAAGAATCACAAAATATCAAGGATATAATTACAACACTGCAAAACAAATTATCTAATGATTCATTTACTGATTCAGATATCAATTCATTAATCGATGCATTTAATACAATTTCAAACTCTTTAAAAATCTTTTCATCTTCTACTTTAAATCCACAGTTAATTGCTCAAATGAAACCATGACTTGATTCTTTTAAAGAATTATCTGCTGGAATTACTATGTTATTAAATGGGTTAAAAAGTTATAAAAATGGTGAGCCAGATAACTTTATTGAATTTGCTAATGTAGGTAAAAATTTGATCGATGCATCTAAAAAACATAGTTTCGATTACTTAGGTAATCAGTTAAATGCTATTCCTGGTTCACAATACATCCAACCACTTGCACAAAAATTAATTGATTGAACCTTAAATAAAATTAATAATCAAACATTGCAACCTAGCAGTTTTACCAGTACTTTTATCACTGAAATGAAAGGTAAACAAGGAAACATCGATCCATCAGTTGTTTTTAATAAAGATAATACAACACAACTTATTTATACTCAATCTAACGACGCTAGTGCTGGCATCAAAGCAGGTGATTGATTTGGAGCAAGATTTAATCATCCTATTTCGCTACATTCTGTTTTTGTTAAATTTGTAGGGGCAGAAGGAAATCACTTTTTAACGTCTAAATTACAATATCAAATAAATAACAGTGACCAATGAGTAGATGTTCCAAATCAAACATCAATAAATTATTCTGATAATGAATCAACAGGTAAAGATATAAGTTTTAATACTATATATAATGTAATTGCAATAAGACTATATGATACAGAAGAAGCACCAAGAAATAATAAAAATTTACGTTTATTAGAATTTCGTGCTAATCCAGATGTAGCTGCAAGTGATATTGCATATACAGGGCTACAATTTAATCAAGAAAATACTACTATGCAATCAAAAGATGCTTATCAACCTGATGCACATAGTGGACCTGCTTATTTAACTGATAATAAATTATCAACAGAAGGATGATATTCTAATGCTAAAAACGGTCAAAATGATACTGTTTTCGTCGGTGACACACTAGGATTCAGTTTACCAAGCAAGCAACTTGTTACATCAATCCGAGTAGAACAAGCTTGATCAAAACCTGCTGATGCATTAAATGATTTTATTGTAGAATATAAAGATGAAAATGAAACAGACCCAAGTAAGCAATGAAAACAATTTGGAGCATTTCATCTTAATAATCAACAAATTCAATATATTTCAGGTTATGCTAATGCTAAGGATTTTAGATTTAAAGTAGTAGCACAACAACATGTATGATGAAGATTAGCTGATATTTCAGTATATGGACCAAATTATACCAGTAAGCAAAAATATCGTATTTCTTCAAACATGAAAGTTTATCAAGATTATAACTTAGACCATGTTTTGGATGCAAATGATCAAAGTTTCGCATGACTGTCACATTCTGATAATGGAAATGTGCAAAATAGTGATTATGTTGATATTGATTTCAAGCGTCCGATGCAAGTTGCATCCTTAAGGATTTTGCAAGAGAATGCTGATAAAGTACATAATATCGTTATTCAAGCAAAAAGAAATAACTTACCAATTGATTCAGATGTTGAAAATATCACTGATGCAAAAAATGATCAAAATATCAATATCCCCGATTCGTGGGGTATTATAACCGGGATTAGAATTAAATCAAAAGATAATTTGCAAACTTGATGAAAATTACATGATGTGTCATTTGTTGAAAAACCGCAGCCATCAAATAAATACTTATTCACCGATATCCAAAGTCCAAATCTTGTTACAGATAAAATTGATAATACATTTAAATTATTTAACCAAAATAACCCCGATGCAACCTCGAATATCACTGTTGCAAAGGACAAATTCATCGGTATTGATTTAGGTGATGTATATAATGTAGATTCAATAACAAAAGATATAACAAATCCAGATACAAATCTAAAACTACAATATTCATCAGACGGATATCAATGAACAGATGTTGAAAACACACTTAGTGCTCCAGTAAGAATGCAATTTGTGAGATTAATAAACAAAAAGACAGGCAATTCGGATACTAATTTATCAGTTACTTTTAAAAATTTACAAGTTCATATTATAGATTTTAAAACATTTGGATATTTAGTTTCTTCAACCATAGCAAACAATCATAACAACACAGATACAAGAAATTCAAATTATGCTTTTGATGGTGACATTAACACATCAGTTAGCTTTACATCAACACCTAAAAAAGATAATGAAATTATCTATGATTTAGGTCAGCAAATTGATTTAAAATCTTTACGGATTTATGCAAGTAAATCAACTTCAAATTATCCAAGAAATATAGAAGTTTTAGCATCGGCAACTAATGAAACATCTGCTCATTGAACATCGCTTTTTAGTATCAATGATACCGTCGATTCAACTAATAACTTAGCAAATGTGCAAGCAGGAACAGAAGATCCAAAATATCCAAATGCTAAATATTGAGGAAAAGATGATATCTCTACAAAAGCTAGATATATAAAACTAAAGATAACCAAAGATTATCCAGCAAATACATCATTAACAATTAATGAAATTTTAGTTAACAAAGGTGTCTATATCCCTGCCGATAACGATCCAAGGTTTGGAGGAGAAAATTACTCAGAAATTTCAAAAGATACCAAACCTGCTAATACATTAGATTCAAATTTAAATACATATTATGAACCTAAAAATGCTGCTGGTAAGTTAATTTGGTACATCGAAAAAGGTTATTTTGATAACCGTAATTTAAGGGTTGTTTCAGATGGCGATTCATATGCATCAGTTTATGTAAATATTCTTGATACATCTACAAATGCAGTAGAAAAGAAGTTGGTAGGTAAATTATTTACAAATATTGTTGCATTCAAACTACCACATCAAACAAATAAAGCAATTATATCTGTAGAAATTGATTGAGATGCAAGTAAACCTAAGCCAAAAATTACTGAGTTAATTGGTTATGATATTATCCAAACTGCTGAGACTGATAAAAATGCTTTAAAAACCTTAGTTCAAGAAAACATTGAATCAACTTATAACAATTGAACAAAAGAATCAAAAGCAAATTATGATGCAATTAAAGCTATTGCTCATGAAGCAATTAAGGATGATGAACTCTTAACACAAAAAACTATTGATGATATTAAAACCAGACTAGAAAATGCTAAATCTTCTGCTTTAACTAAAACAACTAAACAACAACAATTACAAGATATTTTAAATTCTGTATTAGAAAACACTGATAATGTAGTCTATACTCTTGATTCATATAGTAAATATCAAAACACTATTGATGATATTAAAGCAGCACTGAAAAATACAAATGATTTGACCGATTCTACTGTAACATCACTAAAACAAGCATATCAAAAAGCAAAAGAATCACTGGTTGTTTCTGATGTTCAACAACAAATAGCACAACTTAACATCAAAAATTTCGATACTATTAATAAGTTAGAATATACTGAATCTTCTTATAATTTGTTAAAAGAGAAATCAGATGCATTAAAAGCAGAGTTAAGAAAAACTAATCCATCTGCAGTTGAGTTAAAAAAACTTAATGATGCATATATCCATGCATACAAATCCTTAGTAGCATCAGTCAAAGGTGCTAAATTACTAGCATATAATGAGTATTTAGAAAATGATGCTTATGGATTTACAGATAAATATCAACTTCGCTTTCCTAGCTTATCTAAAAATATTGCTGATTTAATTAATCAACAGAGTGTGGTAATAAGTAACCCTGATGCTACTTCTGACCAAATTGATGAAGCTTTAGCATCGTTGAAAATAACTACTAATAAAGCAATTGAGCAAAGAAATCATTTGATTTCAAAATATCAACTTCTTACCAAAACACAAATTCCTAATACCAACAATATCTATACAACAGATTCATATGCTGATTACAGTCGAGTTTTTAATCAAATTAAAAATAATCTAATCGATGTTCAAAGAATTACTGAAAAACAAATCAATGATGCACAAAGTCAGATAACAAATGCACAAGATATGCTGAAAATTAATCCATCTAATTTAAATGATGCAAAAAAATATGCTCTAGCTCAATTAGAAAAATTAGATGATAAACAAGATTTTGCAAACAAAATTAATGCTTCCGATTTAACAGCTGATAAATTAAGTGAAATTTTAAAGCAAATTAATGATTTATATAATGCACAAGAAACCAAAAAATTACAAGATCAAAGAAATAAAACAAAAGCCTTAATTGATAAAATAAAAGACTTAAAGATAAAATCTGATTTAACTAATCAAATGTCAGATGCAGATAATATTATTGATTTACAAAAAATCTATCTTACAGCAGATGCACAAATAAAAGCAGAAGCAAAAGCACAAACGGACTTTGATATATATAAAGAAAATATCAAAGGAATTGCAAATCAAATCTTAGATTCAACCAAGAAAGGTCAATTCATCGGTCAAATTGATGCTGCTACTACTAAACAACAGCTAGATTCACTAAAAACTTTAATAGATAAAGAAATTAATGATGAAAAGCAAGCACAACAAGCAAAAGATGAAAAAACTAAGGAGCAATTAGATCAAGCAAATTCAGATGTTGATGCATTAATCAAAAAACTTCCTGATAATCTGCAAGTAGCATATCTTAATAAACATGAGCAAGTTAAAAATAACATTAATGATGTTAATGCATTAAAAGATGAAGTTCAAAAGAAAATTGATGAAATTAACAAAAATCAAGAATCTAAACCTAAAACACCTGAAAATCCTATACCAACTGAAAAACCAGCAGAGAAACCTAAACAACAAATCAAAGCATCTAATGGTTGAAAAATAGCTGTAGGAGTTATAGTAGGAATTTTAAGTTTAGGTATCATTAGTGGGTTAACATACTATTTTATAAAGAAAAAACGTAAATAAAATAAGCATCTATGGATGCTTATTTTTGTGTTAAAATAACAATATGGATAATGCATTCAATGAATTTCTAGAATCAATAAACTTAGATTTATATCGCACTAGATATAAAAATATCAAAATTATGGAAGCAGATATACCAAAAGAAATCCAAGCACTTGATGCTATATATCAAGTTTATTGACATAATAATAACTTACTTGATTTTGATGATTGATATTTAAATTATTATTTAACCGACGATATGAAAGCAAAAATTCTAAATTTCAATAAAAATCATATTGGATTATGCGAATGTTGTTTATTTAAAGGTATAGAGCAAGGATATATCGAACCTGAGCATCAATTATTACATAAATTCAAGCAGGTTATTGTTGTCAAAGAGTTTTTGGTAAAGAAAATGTATTTCAATCAAGTGACTTAGATCGAGATGGTATCGATATTCTAATAGATTATAAAGCTGTCAAAATCGGGATACAAATTAAAAAGGAAACTGGTAGAAAAGAAATCAGAAACAGGATTTCATTAGCTAGAAAATAAAGCATTGCTAATAAAGTTATTGATATTTATTATACTGTGATAACTGATGAACAAGTTGAAAAATGTAAGTATGTAAAGAAAACCAAAGAACATAATCAAGGTGATTATAAAGATTATGCATATTTGTATGGATTAAATGGAGATAGTCCGTATTTAAAAAAACTAAGCAACGGATTTGTAATTTTTACACTTAAATATTTTCAAGAAATTAAAGATTTGATTGATAATAAAATTCAAATATTGTATATTTAGTTTATTTAATTAAATTTACAATATTTTCAGCAAGTTTTATATAATCAGGATTTATTTCAAATGATAAATAATTTCCGCCCATTTCTTTGGTAACATAACATTCGCTACCCGAACCACAAAACGGAATTAAAACATTAAATTTACAATCTTTTGGTCTTGATGCCATAATTAATTTACGAGTTAAATCCATAGGTTTTTGAGTAGGATGGATAATAATATCACATTCATCATGGCTTCTACGTTGCTTCGGATTGCAAAAAATATTATGTGTTTTACAGTAAAAATAACGCTCTTGCAATGCTTTTCCGCCTGCCAGAGTGGATATTTCAAAAACATCCTTAGGTAATGCTCCTTTTTCATGTGGGGTGTAATAGGATTGATAATTTGAATCACTGTTAAAACGACACTTAGTTGAAGTTCGCTTTTTACCAGCAGAGTTTTTTATAAAATTTTCTGTATATGGAACGCGAACATCATCAGTATTAAAGTGAGGTTTATCTTTTCAAAAACAAATTATACTTTCATGTGAACGCTGTCAAAATTTTAAACCTGGAGTAACTTTGTTAGTATAATGTCAAATTAGTCATCGTTGCTTTTTTAGATCTATTTGTGTTGAAATATGTGCTAATATTTCGCTAAAACCATAAATATAACCTAAACCATTTGGCTTTAATATTCGATAACACTCACTAAATCACTGCTTTGCTCAAGTGATATATTCATTAATATCCATTGAATCTTTATTATTACCAAAGTCTTTACCTATATTATATGGTGGATCAATAATAATTATGTCAGCTGATTCATCTGGGATATTTTTTAAACCATCTAAACAATCTTTATTTATAATTCGATTATTAAATTCATAAATTTTGTGCATATTTACTTTCTTTGGATAAATATATAAATTAACATTTGTATATTTATTATAATAATTCTGAAATTTTCATTCCTTCTATAAAACTTTGAATATATTCTCAATCTATTTTACCATCGGTTGTTTGTGGTAGCAGCAATAATGTTTGATCAAATCGCTTTGATTGTCAAGTTCTACCATAAGAAAACTTATAACGGTGCTGATCTAAAATTGTGATCAAAAACATTGCAGTATAGATATTTAAGTGTTTAGATCTTCCAATTGTAATAAATGAATTAGCAATAAAATCATCAGGATGATATAAACTATATCCACCTGAACCATCGCCCCCGGTGATAAATCCAATGCAATTTCCTTTGGTAACTAATTCTTCATCGTATTCAACTTTTTCTAAAACTCCGTTATTTGTCTTTTTAGCAGCAACATAATAAATATCATCGCCTTTTATTAATTGATGAGTTGTTTTTAATCTACCTTTTTCAAGTTTATATAGGTTATCAAAAACTTCTTTAATATTAAATTCTTTTCAACTACTTATATCAATTTTTTCATCTTTTGGATTATTTTTCAAATAATTTAACAGCTTATCAAATTTTTGTGATTTAGATATATATCAAATTAAATCAAAATCTGATATTTCTTTTTCAACTATATCCATTTCTTTTTTGATTTGAAATATCAAAAATTCTTTGATAGTTTTTTCAAAAGAGAATTTAGTTAAATTTGAATAATTTGTTTTTAGATGCGAATGCACATTTCATTCTGAATCAGGTTTAATAGATACACTGATAGCTTTGGATGTGTCAAAATTATTATTGAATAAAAAATCTAATAATTTTGCTTCATTTTCTGCATATTTATCAAATAAATCAATTCTTCCTTTTGCAGTGACAACTAAGCCATCATCAAAGTTATAAAACTTTACATCTTTTTTATAATCATGTGGTAGGTGTGTTTGAAAAACTGCAATAGCAGTATATGTTGATGCATTTGGTTTAAATAAATCAGATGGCATATTAATAACATATTTTAAAGTATGTTTATTTAAAATCATTTGTCTACGATGAGGATCTTTAAAATACATTGATAATGGAGCAATAATTATTCCATATCTGCTGCAGTTATCTAACATCTTAGTTAAAAATGTAATCTCTTTTGGTGTAGGATTACTTGAACTTTCTTCGCCTGAATAAGGTGGATTTATAAAACCAATAGTTGGTTTAACTTGTGCAATAATTTGATCACTTTTTTTATCATTTATAGAATCAATGTTATAAATTCTAGATTTACCATCACCACGGAATAACATATTAGAAATAGAACAAATAAACATTGTCGGATTAATTTCAAAACCCAAAAGTTGATTTTCTTTTATGTTATTTATTTTTGCTTCTTTGTCTGGTATATTACTATTTTCAATTAAATCAATTAATTTATTCATTGCTGCAATTAAAAATGCACCTGTACCACAACATAAATCCATAATCACATCGTTTGCTTTTATATCAACAAGTTTTGTAAATAATGTAGTGATATGTTTTGGGGTTAAAACAATTCCTTTTTTAACATTAGATACACCTGCATATTTTAAAAATTCTTCATAAAATCTACCAATAATATCATAGTTTGATTTAGAAGCAAATTGATTGTTAAACAAAGGGATAATATTATGTTCAATTTCTTCAAGTATTTTTATTAAGATATTAGTTTGTGAAAGTTCTTTAATTTGTTTATATGTTTGTATATAAGTTTTAAAAATTTCTATTTTTTCTTTAGAAATTCCTTGTGATTCTAAAATAGCTTGTATAGTGTAAAATAAACTATTTAAAATATCTATCCCTTGTTGTGCATATTTATATGTGATAGGAAAATTATTAAGGTAGTTTTTAGGTTTATATAAAGATATCATTAACATTGATAAAATTACAGGGCGTTGCTGACTGTCGAGATTTCTTAATAATTTATTTATTTTCTTACTTGATTTTGTAATATTTGCAATAGCAACTTCTTCATCAAAATCATAAAATAATGATAAGAATTTTTCTTCACTAACAAAATTATTAATTTGCTTTTGATGTAAAATTTCATTATTTGCTATTTTAAAACAATCAAAATAATAAGAATTTTGAGTTGATAAATCACCACTTACTGCAATACCTAAAATTTTGTAATTGTCAAATAATGAGTTATTCAAGAACTTAGATAAATATCATTTTATCCCTGAAATAGCACCTTTTTTAATATCAGCATCATAATGATCTTTGATATTTGTTTTTTCTTCAACTAAAATTAATAAATTTGTTTTCTTATTAAAATAAATTCGATCCGGATAACCTGGTTGATTATTTTTGTTTTTTGAAGCAGTATTAAGAACAAAAAGAATATTTTGATCTAATTTTTTGTTAGTCTGACTATCATCTCAATCAGAAAGATTGTATCCAAGTTGTTGTAATTTATCAGTTACTGATGGTGTTATATTTTTATCTTTTCGCATTATTACCTCATATAAGTCTCATATACAATTTAGATATTAATTATACATTATCTAACAAGGATATTTTCATATTCTTATAATTTATTGTTATTTAGAAGATGAAGGTATTCAAATTTACATCATATATTTAATAAAAATAATGAAAAAAATAAACTAAAAAAGGAATAAAATTTTATCAAATTTGATAAAATAAAATGTACTATATTTAGTTTGCTAATGTTATATTATGAATGAAAAATAACCATAAATAACTACATAAATTTTTTATGAATTTATGTTTATTTCTCACTTAAAAATATTTTAATCGGAGATATCAATGAAAAAGAAATTATTTTCTATTTTAGTTCCCGCTTCTTCGCCTGTTATCTTTGTTGCTGCATGTGCAAATACAAATAATAATGATGATTTCCCGAAGCAAAAATTTTATTTTTTAGATTCAGATGATTTTATGAATCTAATGAATAAACTACAAAATGATTATCAAGCAAATAAAGAATTAATAACAAATAGAAATTTTATCGATAGTTTGTCAAAAAATGTTATTTATTTTAATGAACTAAAATCGCAAAAAGATGATGAGAAGTTAAGAGATAGTAATGATGTTAAAGATAAGTATCAAGAAATTATCAAATTCCTTAATTCTTCTTCTTTTGATTATAAAAACATAAATAATTATTTTAGTAATTTGCTTCATGATTTAGACAATTTAATTAAGAAAATTAATAAAGATAATGCTCAATCAGAATTAAGAAATCAAATTACTAAAATTTTTAATCAAAATAATAATGATTCTTTTAATAATATCAAACAACAAATTTTTGAATCAATGCCTAAAAATATTAACCTTTTTTCAAATAATGAATTTCAAAATAAACTCAATGAAAATTTAAAAACTTTTAATTCTAATTATAAGAATTTACAAAATTTAAGTAAATATAGTTTTAATAACGAAGTACAAATAAGTCAATCTGATTTTAATATTAATAATTTTATAAATTCTAAAAGTATGGATTTTAATTCTCTTAATCAAAAATTCAGTGAACTAAATCAAATTCTAAGTGATGAATTAACACAAAAACAGAAGATATTAGACGATAAATTAAAAAATTATGACAACGAAATTAAATCAATGAATATTGATTATAAATTTGATGCAAATTTAATCAAATATTTAAAAACTAAATCTAATTCTTTATTTGTCAATGCCCAAGATGAACAATTTTTATCAACTGTTAATTATATTAATCAGCAGATCAAAGAAATAGAAGAATTTAGAAAACAAAATTCCATTATTTTTAGTGATGTAATAAAAGTAGTTGTTAATAAATATCTTCATTTAAAGAATACTAATTTTGATTCATTAGCTACATTAAATGAACTAAAAGATGAAGTCAAAAAAGTTAACAAATTAATTACATCCTTTATTATCTTAAATAACTATCGTTCAAAAGATATTATTAGATATGCTGAAGCATTAAGTCAAAAAATAAATTCAAGTAAATTTCTAACAACAAAACAAAAAGATGTTTTATTAGATCAATCGAAAAACCTTGCTAATACCTTACAAGTTCAATATTTAACAAATGAAATAAAAGCACAAGAAAGTAATTTTGCTCAACTAAAGAAAGATTTTATTCGGCAAATAAATGCAAATAATCAATTTAGTACATCAATAAAAACCTATTTTAAAACTCGAGCATATAGCAAAGACAGTTTGCAAGAATTTAATGAATTCAAAGATTATCCATTGCAATTTATATTGCTCTTAGAAAATCTTAAAAATGAACTACAAAAAACCGATGATGCTATTTCTGCTAAACATGCAAATGCTAAAAAATTATTAGATCTCTTTTTATCTGATTCTGCGATATTATTTAGCAAAATTTATAACAGTGAATTAAATACCTTAGAAGACTTTGATGTTGAAAACATAGATACAAATGTTTTGAGATTAAATGATTTTTATTACACTTTAAAAAGGTTTAATGAAAAAAATATAGATATAAATAAAACATATGATAATTTATCTTCATTATTATTAGAACAAATAGCAAAACATAACACTGTTTCGCTTGCTAAAGATCCAAATGGATATGATGTTAATCAATATTTACATTCAGGTTCAATAAACTTAAATAACTATCGTGTCTTCTTAAACGAAGGCGATGATGATGTTTTTGATTTTGATGTAAGTAATTTAGAATTAAAACAAAATAATCCGAATATCCTTGTAGTTACATTAAATGTATTTTTAAAAAGCAATCGTTTTATTAAAGCAGAAATTAAAAAAGAAATACCTTTTTCTAATGATATTAAACCTTTTATAAACAAAATTATATTAAACAATCTCGATCAATTTTACAGTGTCGATTATGAATCATTATCAAAATTATCCTTGGATGAATTTATCAAACTTACTGATAAAAAGGTGTTTTTTAAACCCAGAATCAATGGGATCGAAAACTTCTTTAACTTTGATATAGAAAGTTATCAAAAATATCAAGACAAGCATCTATACTTTAAATTTAATGTACTTTTTAATAAACAAATCATTAAGACTGCTATTATCCCAACATTGAATACTGTTGATTTTCTTGAAAATAATGCACCTACATCTCAACAAGATGCTAAGGATTTAGCAGAAATTCAAAAGATATTAAAAGGAAGCAAAGAATACTTTTATAGCATCTTGAAATTTAAACATAATGCATATTATACACATGCACAATATTTAGCTTCAGATGCAATAAAAGCTTTTGATGATGTTTATGATTTACCAAAATTTGGTAAATATCAGATTTTTATCAAAGATGTAATCAATATAGATAATTATAATGCAACTGCTGATTTAATTTTATGATATAAAATTAATGGTAAAGAAGCACCAATTAAGTTTTTAGGTGATTTATATGCAAATCCGATTCATATGATTAACTTTAAACTACAAGACTTTTTTGATATAAAACCCAAAAATGGTGACAATTTCACAGAAAGTGATTTTGATGGATATAAAGCAATTGATGCAAATGATGCCAGAATCTTCGATAACTTAAATGAAGCCAACATTCAGCAAGTAAGAGTCAATGGACAAGTATGAGGTAATGGTAATGTAAGTAATTATTTTAGTATCATCAATGCAAGAGATTTTATACAACAAAGACACTTTTTAGCAGCTAGTTATTTCTTTAAAAGATACCGTAGAAACTAAGGGACATAACATAATCCGTTATCGGTAGAATAATTATACTTTTTTTTTGACCTATCAAAATTTATTTTTATTCTTTTCTACCTTATTTTTACTTTTTTTAGCAATCAAATTTAATATCTTTGATATTAAATTACACGGGTGTACGTACACGCTACTTTAAAGTGCAAGAAAACGACGCTAAAATACCTAACGGCATCGCTATGAAATTTATAAAATAGAATATACATAGTATATTCTAAAATTTCAGTTTTCTTTTAAAAAAGGTAAAAACACTTTAACCTAATGTACACACTATTTTAAAAACACCAAAAATTGTTTTAAGTAATTATCAAAATACACCCCGTAGGGGTGAACACTAAAAACTTTTAGTAAACAAAAAAATATTTAGAGAAAACTTTTATATAAACACTTTTAAATTACCTTTATTTATACCTTATCATATGCTATATATTAAACCCTATTAAATTTTGATAAATTTATCAACAAAATTCTTAAAATCATTTAATTTAAACATATCAATAAACATTAAATTGATCATTTTTTGATATCAAAAATTCTTTTAGACGATCTAAAGAAAAGAGACTAAATCGTTTTGAAAAGGGAGTTTTGATGTAATGATTAATATAAGACTCTGACCATCCCATATCGATATTTTGATATTTAAAGGCATTAAAAATAGCCAACTTATTCTTTTCAAACAACCTTAAAAATGATCGAATTTCTTTATATTTCGATCTAAATTTTGTTGAACTTTGTACATCTTTCTCGATCAATTTTGCTAATTTCAACACCAAATTTAACCTCTTATTTTGTATATATTTTTGTAATAAAGCAACTTGTTTTAACAAATTTAATTCTTTAAAAATTAACAAATTTTTCTTTAAAGTTGTTTTGTTATATCAAAAAACTTGATTAAAATTTCGTATAAAATGAAAGCGATCATAAACACGATGCGCACCTAAATTAATCGCAAATTGATTAAAAACTTGCGTCCCGTCAGCACATAAAAAGGTATTATTTTGATCATAATTTTCAGCAAATAATCCCTTAATTTTGTTTATCATTTCTTGCGTATTAAAACGTTTTACATCGAAAATCATTAAAGACTTTTGCTGTTTTTCGTTATTTATTATCACCAATCTTAAACATTTTTTAATCTTTTTAGCACCCTTATTTTCGATAATATAAGTATCATCAACATTAATTTTGATTAAGTTTTTGTAATCAAAATCCTTATTTTTAAACGAATTTATAACCTTAAATTTATAAGAATTACAATGATATTTCACTATGTCGCTCGGGATAAAATCCCTTATTTTACTACCACGACGAGCATAATTTTTCTTATAAAAAGCATCATAAATATCGATTATAAAATACTTTAAGCGTTTATTTTTAGCCAATATTTCATTATGATAATATGTAAATTTTTTACCACTTTTCTTGTTTTTATACACCCCTAATTTATAAAAATATATCGATCCTTGAATTAAAATTTTACGAATTCTTCATTTTACAAATCATCAATTTTGATATTTTTCTTCATTTTTTCGAACCACATTTTTAAAGTTTTCAGCCTGTTCATTTCAATTTTTGATTAAATTTAAAGTTTGTTTTTGATAAAAATCTTTTACTTGTTCATAGTTCATAGTAATAAAATTTTACATTTTTTTGTTTTAAAAAATAATGTAATTATATTATAATATAATTACACTTTTAAATATAGCAGCAAATTATAACAAAAACTTCTTTTGAATACTAAATCAATCCCTTACTTAAAATCAACTTAACCATATCTAATGAACACATCACATCAATTTTTTATAACAATTACTACAAATTTTTTTATACTAAAAGAAAAACAAAATATAAAATCATCACCTTATGAATTAAAAGTTAAAAAGCAAACAACAAACATTTAAAAACCCCTCTTGATTAGACCTACACAAATTTATAAACTAAATGTTATCGAAAACAATTTAAACATTAATTTTTATCTTTATCACATTTTGATTATTTAAATAACAAAAATTTAAACCAGAAATTAATACTAATATTTAGTTTTCAAATAAATTTAAAGATTAAAAATACAATCATATTTAAAAAAAATCACATAAAAATATATTTGGAACAAAAGCAATATAGAATTTATTATCTTTTTAAAAATAACCAAACTAACAAAAAAGAATTTACATCATAAATCACCTATATAAAAACATAATATCGTATGTATGAGTATGCACACACACGTACACACATTATACACGAGCACACATATAGCAAATATCAATGATAAACCATACTTAACCAAAAATTTAAT
This sequence comes from Mycoplasma sp. 394, assembly GCF_054353895.1. Taxonomy (NCBI): domain Bacteria; kingdom Bacillati; phylum Mycoplasmatota; class Mollicutes; order Mycoplasmatales; family Mycoplasmataceae; genus Mycoplasma; species Mycoplasma sp. 394. The sequence continues at coordinate 219,790 of NZ_JBTHHL010000001.1, forward strand.
AAACTAAACACAACCAAAAACAAAATAATTATTTAAATTAACCCCTAGCACCTTTTTAAACCACTTATTTTTACTTTTATATAATTTTGTTTATCTTTTTTATTTAAACCCCTTTAAATACCTTATAACCATTATTTTAAAATAATTAAAAATTTATTTTGTTTATCTTTTTTATTATTATGTTATAATAATAAAGTTAATTAAGAATGTTTAGTTTTTGATTAACAAAAAAATATTAAAAATCTTTTATAATTAAAAAATCAAATCTTAAAGTTTTCTATATAAAAAATCAATATATTGGATAAGAAGTTAAAGATATCGAAAAGACTCCGTTCGGGAGTCTTTTTTATTATTCTACATCATTAATTATTTCACTTTTATTTACTTGATATAACCATTTTAATTTTAATTTAAATGGACTTGTTTTAATCTTAATTTTAAATTTATAAAATCGATATGTAGCAAAATCGTTAGTTATTAAATATGATCTAGCAGTTTTAGACGCTAAACCTAGTTTTCAACCATATTTTACAGCTAAAATTTTTGCTAAAATTACTAATCCAATAATCGCACCTAATAATGCGATCCCACCAAAACTATAACCAATAATCTGCGATATTGATCGATTGATCTTTTTAGCATCTAAATTTGGTAAGATATGTTCTTTGTTTTCTTGATCGATATGTTTTTGATCAGGAGTTTTATGTTCACTTAAATCTTTAATGCGATCTTTAGTAATTTCTTCACCAGTTTTTTTAACTTGTTTTAAATTATTAGAATTCTTTGGATCGTTAGTAATAACATTTTGATTATTATTTTTAGGATCTTGTAGTTCACCATTTTTAGGAGCATCAGGATTTTTTTGATTAACATTTTGATTATTAGGATTATTAGTATTTTTTGTTTGTAAATTTGCTATTTCTTGTTTTGTTTTTAAATTTCGTTCTTCTTGCCATTTTTTATTTAACTTCTTTACTTCTTCATTTAATGTTCTTGCTTCTTGATCTACATATTTATTAGAATTTTGTATTTCAAAAACTTGTTCAGGCGATAAATGATTAATTACTTTACCATATGCAAAACCAAAACTACGGTTCTTGATCGGCATAATTACTAAATTTTTTAAATATATAACGTCCTTAGGATAATCTTTTTTTGTTGTTTGTTTTATTCTTATTTCTTGATCATGTAACTTGTTTTTTAATAAATTTGTAAGTTCGCGATCCGTTCTTATATTAGGTATAAAATCGATTTGTTTTTTTATACCACTACCATCATCATAAGTATTTTCAGTTAAATAAAATTCTCGAAAAGTTCTTATAAACGGGATTCATTTTTTATTAATATCGATATTTTTTTCATCGATATTTTCTTCATTAAATAAATAATAAGTTCTAAAATTATTTATCGCTAATGCTCGAGTATATGCATCTATATCTTTGCTTTGAAGTTCATTTAATTCTTCTTGTGTATATAAATTAACAGCATCAGTATTTAAAATCACATCTAATCACGGGATATTATAACCAGCTCCATATATTAAATAATCTTTATTAGCATATAATCCTATACTTCGACTTTGATCTTGAATGTAATTAGTTATTTTATACTTAGCATCGGATGTATTATCTACATTTAAAATTTTATCATTAGTTAATAACACATCAGATAAATCGTTTAAATTAACTTCATCATTTTTACCAATATTTTTAAATTTAAAACTAAATGAATTAATAATGTTTATGTTGTTAGAAATTATTTTTATATTTAGATTATTATTAGTATTTTTTAATAACATCGTATTTAATAAATAATTATCAATTTTTACATCACGATCTAGTTTTAAAGGTTTATATAACATTCTTTTTGGGTCGTTTTCTAATAATTTTTCACTTTCTTTATTTAAATATTCTTGTACATATTTTTTTAGTTTATTAGCAATTACTTCTTGGTATTTTTTATCAACATAATTAGCAAATAAATAATCATCCTTTAACAACTTTATAATATAAGATAACTTTAAGTCTTCAAATTCTAAATTAATTATATTATCAGTACTTAATTTAGCATCAGGATTCTTATTTTGTATTACATTAACACTTTCACCCTTAATATCAGTATCTTGCTCGCTTTTAAATAAATTAATATCATTTATATGATTATTTGTTAATACGTTTTCAAAACGCTTCACTATCGCACTTCTAATTGGTTTTTTATTAACTTCTATTTCATGATCGTTTAAAGTAAAATCTTTTAAATCAATCGGCGGATAAATAACATTTTGTGCACTATTTAAAAATTCTAATTCCACAAATCCACCAGCATATTTACCCAATCCTTTTATTGGTAATTTATAAATAATTGGATTGCTAGCAACAATTTTGCTTGGATCTGTAAATGTTTTAGCAAAATTATTAATTTCTACGTTATTAATTAAAACATTAAATGGTTGTATTACATAATCAACACCATATTTTAATGGATCAGATCCTATCGATAAAGAATATTTATACATTAAATTATCAGCATAATCTAACAACTTCTTAACAATCCCATTCCCTTGATTCTTATTAATATCATCAGGTTTACCATCCCCGTTTAAATATCATAATTGGTTTATAGTAATCCCGTTTAAATTTAATTTATCATTAGCATTAAAATTATAAACATTAAAAGGATTAGTAAGGGGTTTAACTTGATCATAATTATATGCATAAGAATTATTAACAAAGTCCATGTATTCTTTAATCGTATTATTTAAATTAAAACTAGCTATGGTTTTTAGATCAAAACTTCGTTTTTTAATTAATCAATTAGTAAATGTTGATGGTACTACATTTGGATCGTTTCATAAATAATTAATATAATCACTAAAAGTAACATTTTTAGGTTCTTTTGCTAAAATATCTTGCGCTTGTTTTAAAAAATCTTGTTTTTCATAATAACCTTTTTGATCATAATTATTTAAAAAGTTTCTTACTAAATTTTTATTTTCTACCTTTTGTAAACTATTTAATATATCTTGTAATTGTTTTTTAATATTTATCGATTCTTGTTGTTGTTGTTTATGTTCTTCTACTCTTCTTTTATATTCTATGCTACCAGTTGGATCATTGCTTTGCTGCGCATAATTATTATTAACTACCTTATCTTTAATCGCATCGCTAAAATATTGATCAGGTTGATTATCTTTATCAATTAATACCAGTTGCACATTAGAAATTTGATTATTACTACGACCTACAATAAAATAAAGTCCTTCCGTCGACATATATGAACTTTCACTATTAGCATTTAAGGTTGGTAGATCGATAATTTCACCACTTATATTAAAAGTATTATTAACTTTTTTATATAGCTGCACAACATAATAATCACTAGCATTTTCATTTAATAATAAATTTCTTAATGCCCCTTTACCTAGCACAGCAGCATTAGCAAAAATGCCTAAACTTAAATCCACATTAGATAAATTAGGATAAAGAAAATAAAGTTTTGGTAAAACATTTTTAAATTTATCTAAAAATTCTTTTTTAATCCATACTAATTGATCCTTAGTCCCGGTATTTGGATTAATCAAAGGATCATATTTTGGATTCTTAATTTTTTTACCTTGATCATCTTTTAATACTTTACCTTGTTCATCATATAAATAAGGCGTAATAATTTCTTTTTGTTTCGGATTTACATCAGGATTTCATGCATAATATTTAATATCTTGGACCAAAGGGTAAGAATTAATTATATAATCTATTTTATAAGTAAAATCTATAACGGAGTTATTAGTATCAGGTTTAAATTTAATTACTTCGATCTTATATTCATTTTTAGCATGCGAATTATTTTCATTTGGTTCTTGATTACTATTAGGATCATTTAAAACTTTTTCTTTATCATCAATCCCGTTTCGTTCATCGCGAAGTTCTATTTCAAAGTGTCCGTTTAAAACATCCACCCTTTGTCCATTTACAATTAATACTTCGTTTTCAATATACTTATTATTTTTATTTAATACATCAAAAATTACCTTAATCGGCCCTTTTACTTCTCATTTTCCACCATAATGCTTTAAATTTTCAGGTGGCTGTAGTTGTTTAGGGGTATCTTTAATCCATTGTTCATTAATCCGGTCCGATCAACTTTTTTGATCATCATATAAATTATTTAAAGAATTAGCATCATTAACCACATAAGAATAATCTATTTGTAATCGCGATGCTAATTCTGCATTAGATGCATAACGATTATAAAGTTCACTATTTTCTAATATAATCGGGATATTATTTACCACAAGTTGCGATCCTTGATCGATTACACCTTCAATTAGCTCTAGCATACTTTCATAATAATTATAACGACTAACTTTATAACTATCATTATCACCACTATTATATAAATTAAGTTTATTTAAAAATTCCCTTAGTTCATCCTTTTTTGTTAAGGTATATCATATCTTACTACTTAGATCATTTTTAATCGAAACGTTATTATATAAAATATCTTTTAAAACTAATTTTAACCCTAATTTATTATTAGTATTAAATGCTGCTTGAAATGAAAACACAATTTTTAAATTACCATAATTAACTTCATAACTTTTGCTATTTACTAGTTGATTAATTTTATCTAAATTACCTTTACCACCAGCATCAGCTACTTCTTTTAATAAATTATTATCATTTAACTTAGAATTTTTACCAGCATCAGTTACCAAATGGATCACATTATCTTTAATTCAATCATTAAATACATATTTTACATATTTATTTTGATTTTTATTATTAGATATATTATTTAAAACATTGTATAAAACTTCAAACTCATCGTTTCTTAGATCATATAAAGAAGTTGTATTATAAATATAATTTTGTTTTTGTTTAACTTTTAAATAAGTTATATTTGGATCATGTGGAGTATGCGTATTATCATCTAATAATAAAGTAGAATTACCATTTAATGTTTTAATCCCTTGTATATAAGTCGATGGTCACAAATCTTGTTTTTGTTGAAAATTAAATAAATAATAACTATAATACGCCCCATTATCATAAACAGGATTTCACATACTATTTTGTTGTTCTTTTTTGTAAGGATTTAATTTTATATTTATATCAACCATATTTTTATAATAATTACCTCTTTTATAATCATTATATGATATGTTAAATCATAAAATATGATTCCCAGAATCATAAAACATAGATTTATAACTTTCTTCATATTCACATCCAAACCAAGAACAAAAATCATAACCAAGATAAAAAACTCTAGCATGCGAATTATAAGGATTAAAAAAATCATAACTTGAGAATTTACTATTAGCATTTGCTTTGTTAGGTATAGATGTAACTTTTTCTTCATCGAACTTAAAATTATTATCTTTTGCAAAATTACTTAAACTAATACCTTTATTATTTAACCAATCAACAAATTTATCAGCATTTTTAACATATACTAAAGAAATATAATCACCATTAAAATTCTCTGCTAATTTAGTTGTATAACCAACGTCACTTTCGCTTATCCCCGCATTTGATAAAACTGTATATAAATTAGTACTTTCAGTAGGTAGATGTATTAAATTATTAGATGTTATTTTTTGATAAGAATCATATTCATGCCCTTTATTAGAATCATAATAATATACTGCAGAATCACTTTGATCTAAAATCCCTCACAAACCACTATTTCACTCATTTAAAGTAATTTGTTTTCTTCTACTAGAACTATTTAAATTATAAAATCAAACTTTATTTCCACTTTCTGCTTCAGCATCCTCGTATATACCCTCTAGATCAGGATTTTCATATTGATAATCAAATGCTTGATTCCAATAAATTTTATTAATACCTACATTATTACCAAAATTAAAATTTAATTTATTATTAATATCTTCTTTATAATACATACTATGATTCAAAAAATCTACATTAGATTTTCATTTAACACCATTAAATGTATAAGAATTAGTATTTACATCCTTTAATCATACATAATCATTATTTCACCTTGCTTTATTTAAAATTCCAACATTATCTAATGCTACATTTTCACCAAAGGGGTGATTATCATTATCATAAACATAAGAAATAGCATTCAATGTTAAAATAGGGGTCAACATAACCCCTAGCATACTAATCTTCTTCAAACTCTTCTTCATATTTATTTTCAACCTCACCTTCATTTTCTTCATCATACGGATTCCCGCCGTTCATTTCAGTTCTTAAATATCTTTCAAAAGTTTTTTCTATTTTTTCATTTATTTTTTTACTTTTACTTTCGATATTTTTAGCACGTTCATAATTATATTTTTTTAGTTGTGCAAAATAACTTAGATCCTCAATGTCGCTTTCTTTTAAATTATATAAATTTACCTTTTCATTTTGCATATTTAATAATAAATTTAACTTCTTATCGATTATTTCATTAGTCATTAACAATAAATTAAAGGTATTATCGATATGATTAAAATAAGGAGTCATCGACGCAAACAATGCTTTACGCAGTGCATAAAATAATCGATCTTTACCTTTTTCGATAATTTCTTCTTCGTAAGTATTATCAATAACTTTTAATACAATATTTCGCAACACTTCATAAGGAGTTTGTTTTTTTCTTTTTAATGCTGCTTTTCACGCCCAAAGTTTTTCTACATTTTCAGCACCAGTAACACGGGTTGTTATTTGCACAAAATCTTTTTCTTTCATATTATCCTTTCTTAAAGAATAACGACTTTTCATAATCGTTATAATGTAAATTAACTTTATATCTTATATTTTCATTAATCCCCAGCAAACACTGTCCACGTTGTTTTTGCGCTAATAAATTAATTTCGCTAGGAGTTAATGGATTTGCAGAATTTTCATACAGTTCTTTTACAGCATTAATATCATTACTTTTCATCCCTAAAAAAATACTATAATTACAGTTTTGTATGATTCTTGATGCACTTTCGATTACTTCACTACTTGATCGATAATCTGATGGATTTTGCGTTGTATGTATAGTAGAACCATCAAACTTTCTAATCGTTTTAGTTGCTTCGACAATATAATCTAAGGTAGCAGGATTCTTAGCATTGATATAAATATGTTCTTCATCGATACATAAAATAATTCTAGTTGTAAGTTTATCAATTTCTTCACTACTTAAATATGTTAAATTATGTTCTTGTTTATATAAATTTCGCTTCTTTTCATTATCGATAAAATTTTGATATATCACTTCATTACAAAAACTTAGCACTAACATAATCCCTAATTTCGCAGAAATATGTTCATTAGTATTTGTTAAGTTGTTCATTTTAAAGACAATAAAATCATTTTCTAAATTTATATTTGTAATCCCATTAAACAACATTTCATACTTACCATGATGCAAGAAGGCATTATCAAAACGATCAATTAACATCGAAATAACCTTTTTTCGATTCTCGACATTAAAAATGTTTTCATACTTATATTCTTTCATAAAATTTATAAAATCACTAATGATCGGTCACTGCTCATGTTTTAATTTACTTATATCTTGTTGATAAAAACCATAACTAGCATAAAATTCTTTAAATAACGATTCTAAAATATATCATTCTTCATCGATACTTCACAATGTTTTAAAAAACTTTTCTAGCAATGATACATGCGAATTAATAAGTTGCGCCACACTTAATTCTTCAATATCATCCCTTAATGCATTTCGAACTTGCATTAGATTAATAGTAGTTTTAGCACCACCCCCAATATCTATAATTTGTCCACCAAACTTTCTTGCAAAATCGCTATACTCATTTTGCGGATCGATAATAATTACTTTATTTTTAATCGCTAAATTAGATGCTAGTATTTTAGAAACAATCGTACTTTTACCAATCCCAGAACTACCTAACACCATCATATTATGATTAGTTCGATTACTACTTTTTAAATCAAAAATATCAAATGATATTGGAGCAGATGATCCTTGCGATAAACCAAACACTAAATTTTTATTATCATTAAATATTTCATATAAAAACGGATAACCGTTACCTAACACATAAGAAGTTATTTGATATGCTAAATTAGATAATTTATAATTTAACGATAAAGAAGTATCAATAAATGCTTGAAATTGTAAATAAGAAAGATTATTTACCTTAATATTTTGCGATCTTAACATAACATTATTTTCTCGTTCTAATTCTTTTAATGTTGTAAAATCATTAGCACTATTAATAATAAAGTAATTTACATCATAAAGTTTATGTTGTAATTTTGTTATTTGATAAATAAACTCGTCAACAGCCTGCATATCGATATTTGCTTTTAGCATTTTTGTTGCTTGTACTTCAGTCTCGATATTATTTGTAGAATCCATATTTGCTTTATTTAAAATTCTATCAACAGCATTTTTATCATTATATGGATAATGATTAGCAATTATAATCCCATTTAAATTAAAAATCCCAGCACTTCAACTTTGATCCAGTTCATAAGGTAATTTTGAAACACCTTTAATTGAATAAAACTTATCATTTATCTTAAAATAATTTCTATTAAATACAACTTCGTTATATGAAAATAGTTCATCCAAAATATCACCACATTCTTCTTCATTTTGTATTTTTGCTAAATTTCTTGTATATCAACTTATTATTTCATCTTCACTAACACTAAAACCTCGATAATTATTTAAAAATTTTAAAAGTTCAACACCTTCGAGTTTTGAAAGATAAATTTTACTTTCTAAAAACTTATTATATATAACTTGCGCTTCTTCGTTAAGTTCTTTAAAATTAGGCCCATTTACAATTAAATAATAATTGCTAACTTGTAAATTTTCGTTAATCGAATTTAAATCTTCATAATTAGCATTTAAATAATCATTTCATTTTTCATTATCTATTTTATTTTCATCTAAAAATTTTATATTTTCTTTAAAATTAACATTTTCATCTATTTTTACAAAAGAAAACTTATTATTAAATGAATCTAAACTTTGGATGTAACGAGTTAACATAATTTCTTGCGTTTGCGAATCCTCATTTTCTAAATTAAATCCATGAATCGCAAACACACAAAACATGTTCGAGTTAATATCTTTTTTATTAATCCCCTCTCCCAATGTTTTCTTATTTTGCACAATATCAACACCATACAACCTAGCAAAAGGATTTAACTGTTCACTTGATCTAGCACCTTTATTAGCAAAACGAGCATATTTTTTCGGCGCTAACCAATATAAAAACATTCTATATATTAAATGATATACTTTACCGTTCGATCCATGATGTGGTAATATTAAAATCCCAAACACTAAAATTAACACTAACCAAAAAACATATTGAACCCAACCTAAATAAAATTTAGCAAAAGAAATATAAGATATCCCATAACTTACAATTAATACAATTAAAAATTCTATCCCATCTTTTAACGAAAACCATTTAGTAAGTTTCATCCAACGTTTTTTTAATCTTTTTGGCTGTAGCATTATTCTTTACCTTTTTGTACTGTATCAAAAACTTTCGCAGCACCTTTTAATAAAGAAAATCCCGACATTAATTTAACACCCGTTTTTATAGTATTACCAAGTTTACTATTTGCTGAATTTTTAACAAAATCACCAAACTTGCTATTAGATAATTTTTGCATAGTTTTATTGTTCATTAATTTCTTTGCTAAATTAGTAGCAAAACCAAGGGGGTGTTTTTTCATAGCAGCCGACGCTAACCCGGCTACAGCACCTCCGGCTACAGCACCTCCGGCTACAGCACCTCCGGCTACAGCACCAGCGCCTCCGGCACCCTTAGCGAAGGCTAATCCACGACCAACTTTATATGTTGAACCAAGAGCTCGACCCGCACTACGACCTAACCCTAAACCATTATTAGAGGTTCCGAGTTCGCCACCAATAAATTTAATCATCATTTGCGATAATGTTTTATAAGAAGCCACCGAACCAGTTAAAACTAACAAGGTCGGAATTATTTTTAATCACCCTAAATATGAACTTAAATAACTTTCGCTCAAACCTTGTTCGGGTGAACCATATAAAACAGGAAATTCTTTTTTAAATGCATCAGAATCGATAAAAGTATTAATTATATTTGTAAATATCATTAATAACTTTATACCAACAACATAAATAGATAATGCTAATAAATTTGCTAAATATTCATCCTTTCAAATCGCGACTTTTTTACCACCATCCGAAATCGATCACGGAACCACAAACGGAAAGAACAAAAATAAAACTAACATATTTAATAATTTTGTTATTACATCGAAAATTATCGAAATAAATGTTTTTACCACTAAAAATAAAAATACTAACATTAACAGCATAAAAATACCCATTCCAATAAAACCATCCACACGATCATATATATTAGAATAAGTTGATCAAGCAAACAACTGCGTAGTACCTTTTAAAGGTTCACCAGTATAATTAGGTAAAAATGCATTTAACATCACATTAGCAAAATAATCACTTATTGAATCACTAGAACCACCACGAAATACTATATCAGCAATTTTTAAAATTACATAATTTATACCATACACTAAAAAATGTATAATTAACAGTAATCCCACCCCTTTAAAAGCAGTTAAAATCGCCACTTTTAGCATTGATATCGACTTTTCACCTTCAGTATTTAAAGCAAAACGAATCCACATAATTAAAACAATTAACACCCATATTGCTAAGGATACAATTAAAAATTGATACCACGAACTAGCAACCGATAAATCCGTTTTTTTATTAATATCAAAAGTAAATTTAGATAACCCAAAAAACATATAGTTAGGTAGCTGCAGCGAAAATAAATAAATTAATTTTATTATCAAAGTAATAATATAAATACATATTAATAATGGAATGACTAATATCACATAACCTAAATAACCAATCGAAAATTTAATAATTAAATTAGTTAATGGAGCTAATATAGCACCTAATATAACACCCATTTTATACCAACATATTTTTTATTTTTGTATTTATTATTACACCAACATCCATTAACGACTTTTTTTTCGATCCATCGATAAATATTTCACCGGCATTAACTTGTTGCACAATCAATGCGACAATCCCTCAAGCAAATAATAAAAATACTAAACCGATTAAACCCCATAATATTTTACGATTATGTTGTTTACGTTGTTGCGGATCGGCAGTATGCGAATTTTGTTGAATCGACACAATAATAGCAATAATCAATGCTAATGCGGCCAAACCAGCGAGTATCCCAAACACACTATTTATAATTGTTCACGTTTGATTAGCGACTGCTCGAAATGTTGAATCATTAATCGATCCATCTTCAAAAAACTTTGTAATTTTTACTAACATAAATCCTTTCATCTTTTATAATTTAAAAATTTATTCTTTTAATTTCTTTATTTAAAAAATCTTTGTAAACAATTTTTGATAATTTTAATTCTTTATTATCTATTATTACTCCAGATGCATAATAAATACCACTATAATCTAACAAAGTTAATTTATTAACTTAACATTACGCAAATTTAAAACTTATTAATGATAACAACCTAAAATTTTTAATTAATTAACTTACCACCTTATTAATAATTTCTTTAGCCTTTACTTTATTATTCTTAGCTAGTTCTTTTTTATAATCGCTATAATTAATTCTATTTATCTTTTCTAAATTATTTTTAGCATAAATAGTATTTAAATAAGTAAATAAATAATTATATGATGCAACATTAAATGCTATATTAGCATCTACATCATACCCCGGCAAGAATCCATCAAGTAATGTATCTTTTGCTTCACCATTACTTAACATAGTATACCACCCCAGCACTTCGTTATTAAGTTTTTCATTAGCATCCTTATACATAAACTCGAAATTACTATTTTTACCATAAGGTAGCATATCCACTAATATTTGATTCAATTTTTTTGTTTGCGGGAACACACTTTCAGTCCCAATAAAGTTATTAATATTTAAAATCGCTATTAGAGCACTAGTATATGTATTTAACTTTGTTTTAAAATCATTAAATATCTTTTTTTGTTCAACATATCTAACATCATTATTTTTATTAAGTTCTTCAATTTTTTCTATCAATGATGCTTGTTGATCACCATTTTTCTTATAATCCATAACTTTAAGAGCATCATTTAATTTTTTTAATGCTTGCTTATATTCTATTAAACTAATAAAATATTTTCTTTGATTCTCATCGACGGCCATAAATTTACCACCCGAATCCGTTGCTTCATCCACTAATGATATCGGAGCATATAAAAATAAGTTCTTAGTTTGTAATTTCTTAATATCTTCACTTGGATCTTTAAGGCCATAAAGAGCATCATTTTTTAAAATCTTCATTCCCTTATCATAACTAAACACATCCATTTTTGGATCATACACCCCATTTAAATTAAAAGTATATGGTAAAAAACTATATTTAAAACTATCACTTACACTTAAATTAATCACTTGTTGCTTTAACTTGTTTTTTGCTTCATTGCTATAATTTTTTAATGAATCAGCACTATTAATATAACCAGGATCATACACAGGATTTTGATCATCCAAATTATTTTTATCACTAAAACCAAATTGTAAGTATTTAGAATTA